>JANONO010000001.1:0-2952 GCA_031420875.1 Gallionellaceae bacterium
GGTATGCAGGGGACTTCATTATTTGCCGATGAACAATCGGTGTAACTATTCAGCATCATTGGTCTCCCCCTTTGAAAAAGGGGGATTTTATTCCATTTCTATTTCAAAGGTGTATTCACCCCCTGACATTATCGCTATTGTTGGGAGGAAATCCCCCCTGCCCCCCTTTTCAAAGGGGGGTTCGATGTCAGGGGTATACTGAATAGTTACCAATCGGTTTTCATGCCTAGCAGGCGGTGGAAAAGGCATTGAAGGCATGGCTATGCGCCAATGAAGATACTTATCCAATGACACACAATCTGACGCGATTGCGTACTCTGCTGGAGAACCAGAGTACGGTTGCGGGGGGGGCATTGACGAGATATAGCCGCGATTTATGAAAATATTTCTCGTGGCATAGGCACAGGCTCAGCTTTTGAGCCTGTGCCTATGGTAAAAAGAACAACAAGATAAAGCTACAGCCTTGCTTAAGTTGAGCGATTGATGAAAAACTCCGAAAACCCATTTTTGGCCCACGTTCGGCAGGATACGTCTGGTCAATGGGTTGAGCACTCTCTAGACGATCATTTGCGCGGGGTTGCGCAGATAGCCGCTGATTTCGCTGTTGATTTTGATGCCTCAGACTGGGCGAGCGTCGCAGGCTTATGGCACGACCTGGGCAAATACAGCACGGAGTTTCAACGGTATATCAAAACCGTAAGCGGTTATGACGCAGAGGCGCACATCGAAGGTGCGCCCGGTCGCGTTGATCATTCTACTGCTGGCGCGATACATGCAGTTAGACAGTTCGGTGCACATGGACGGATTTTGGCCTATCTGATTGCGGGGCATCATGCGGGATTGCCCGACTGGCACGCGGCAGAAACGGGAGGCAAAGCGCTTTCCATTCGATTAAGGGCAGAGCAAAACCACTTGCTCGACCGCATATCAGCGCAAATCATCCCACAAGAAATCCTAACGCAGCTCAAACCAACAACCAAGCTGCGCGGCAGTGCTGAGGGTTTGCACTTGTGGCTGCGGATGCTGTTCTCCTGTTTGGTGGATGCGGACTTCCTCGACACTGCAAAGTTTATGAATGATGCTCAGGCGGCTGCCCGATCTGGCTATCGTGACATAGCCGATCTGATGGATCGTTTCGATAAACACATGGCAGCTCTTGCGGTGAACGCAGACAACACGCCAGTCAATGCTATTCGTGCCGATATTTTACGCCAGTGCCGTGAGAAATCTGCACTTGCTCCGGGACTGTTTTCACTTACCGTGCCAACCGGTGGCGGCAAGACTTTGTCGGGCATGGCCTTCGCCTTGCGTCATGCCGTGCAACACAAAAAGCAGCGCATCATTTACATCATTCCCTACACCAGCATTATCGAACAAACGGCGGGCATATTCCGCGAAATATTCGGCGATAACGTAGTGGAGCATCATGCCAACCTAGACCCCGATAAAGAAAGTGCACGCTCCCGTCTGGCAACGGAGAACTGGGATGCGCCCATCATCGTCACCACCAACGTACAGTTTTTTGAATCGCTGTTTGCCGCGCGCACCAGCCGTTGCCGCAAACTGCACAACATCGTCAATAGCGTAGTCGTGCTGGACGAAGCTCAGTTGCTACTACCTGAATTCCTGCAACCGATTGCCGATGTAATAAACCAGTTGACAACTCATTACGGGGTGACGTTCGTGCTTTCCACTGCCACCCAACCTGCGCTCAGCTCGTTCCAGCTCTTTGGTGGCAAACCTTTTCGCGGATTGGATAACGTGCGCGAAATCATGGATGACCCGGATGCATTGTATCAGGCGTTGCAGCAAGTTGAAGTTAGCATCCCAAGTGACCTGCAAACACCGCGTGACTGGCAGAGTATCGCTGACGAGCTGATTAAGCATCCCAGTGTGCTATGCATTGTCAGCCGCCGCGACGATGCGCGCGAGTTACACCGCCTGATGACGAGCCAAGAGTCAGGCAAAGACACGTTGCATCTATCCGCGCTGATGTGCGGCGAACATCGTTCCAGAATCATTCGATACATCAAATGGCGACTCAAAAAGAATAAACCGCTTCGCGTCATCAGCACACAACTGGTGGAAGCCGGTGTAGACGTGGACTTCCCCGTGGTCTATCGCACACTGGCTGGGCTGGATTCAATTGCGCAGGCGGCAGGTCGCTGCAACCGCGAAGGCAAACTAAAAGATGCTGAAGGAATTCTCATCAAGGGGAAAGTCGTGGTTTTCGTGCCACCGAAACCCGCACCACCCGGACTGTTGCGGCAAGCGGCACAAATCTCGGTGAGCCTGCTGTCTGGAAGCGAACACAATATATTGAGGCGCGGTCTTGCCAAGCAATTTTTTGAGCATCTTTATGTACGCGCGCCATCGCTCGATAAGCACGGCATCCACGAATTACTCACGCAAGATGCCCGCGACTGCCAGATTCAATTTCGCACCGTAGCGGATAAATTCAGGCTGATAGACGACAGCGCCTACCAGACTGTATTGGTTCGCTATGGCAACAACGACATATTGCTCGGCAAGCTGGAAAAAGATGGCCCGCAACGCTGGTTGATGCGTAAACTGCAACGCTATTCGGTGAACATCCCCAAGCGATTGTTTGCGCAACTCGAAAAGCAAGGTGATGTGCGCGAGATATGGCAGGGTATTTATGCCCAAGTGTCCAATACGCTGTACGATAACGCGCTGGGCGTGGTGATTGATGGCAACATAGCGCCAGATGATCTAACTGTATAAAGGCACGTCATTCCCGCGAAGGCAGGAATGACGTGATTTAATTGACTGGATTCCCGTTTTCACGGGAACGACGAAACAGAAATGTTTGTAGTCAGGGAAGGAAAATATGAAGACATTTTGCTTGGAAGTAACTGGCGATTTCGCCTGCTTCACCCGGCCTGAAATGAAGGTAGAGCGTGTCAGCTATGACGTGATGACCCCCTCCGC
>JANONO010000002.1:0-4276 GCA_031420875.1 Gallionellaceae bacterium
TAACGTCGGCAAATCCACATTGTTCAACCGCCTCACACGCAGTCGCGATGCCTTAGTCGCCGACCTGCCGGGGCTGACACGCGATCGTCATTATGGGCGTGGTCGTGTCGGAGAGCGGCCATTTTTGGTAGTTGACACCGGCGGTCTGGAACCCGTGGCCAAGGAAGGCATTCTGTTTGAAATGGCCAAGCAGACACGACAAGCGGTGGACGAAGCCGACATCGTGCTGTTTTTGGTGGATGGCCGTCAGGGCATCACGCCACAAGACAAAATCATCGCCGAGCAATTACGCAAAACCGGTCGCCCCGTGCTGCTATTGGTCAACAAGGCTGAAGGAATGCAGCGCGTCGCGGTCACCAATGAATTTTTTGAATTGGGCTTGGGTGAACCGCTACCGATTTCTTCCGCGCATGGCGACAACGTCAGCGAAATGGTAGAACTCGCGCTGGAAGAACTGCCACCACTAACAGAAAACGAAGAAGAAAAATCAGACCACCCCAAACTGGCCATCGTAGGCCGCCCCAACGTCGGAAAATCCACATTGGTGAATGCCATTCTGGGCGAAGAACGGGTGATCGCCTTTGATCAGCCAGGCACCACGCGCGACAGCATCTATATTGATTTTGAGCGCGGCGAAAAAAAATACACCATCATTGATACCGCCGGAGTACGTCGTCGCGGCAAGGTAGATGAAGCGGTCGAAAAATTTTCTGTAATTAAAACCTTGCAAGCAGTAGAGGATGCCAACGTCGTGGTACTGGTGGTGGATGCACAGCAAACCATCACCGAACAAGACGCGCACATTGCCGATTTCGTGCTGGAAGCCGGACGGGCGCTGGTGCTGGCAGTCAATAAATGGGATGGTCTGGACGACTATCAGCGCTCAACCACCAAACGCGATCTTGAGCGCAAGCTCCATTTCCTCAGCTTCGCCAAACTGCATTTTATTTCTGCGCTGCATGGCAATGGAGTACCCGGCATACTGAAATCAGTGGATGAAGCCTATATTGCCGCCATGGCCAAACTACCCACACCCAAGCTCACCCGCGTGCTAATTGATGCCGTAGAAAAACAGCAACCCCCACGCTCACAGTTTCGCCCCAAGATGCGCTACGCCCACCAAGGCGGCAGCAATCCGCCGCTAATAGTGATTCATGGTAGCGCACTGGACAAAATACCCGACAGCTACCGTCGTTATCTGGAGCGAACTTTTTGCGAGGCTTTCAAACTACATGGCACCCCGCTCAGAATAGAATTTAAAGCCGGCAAAAATCCTTTTGCCAACAAGACACCCAAACCCCTAACCGAGAGCGAAGAGCGTAGCGCGCATCGCGCCCGCATCAGGGGACGCAGGTTATATGGGCGGTAATGTTTTACCAACATTTAGCGCCAAAATTGGGTTGAGCAAAAACGAAGTTTTCAAAATCATCATTGCGCCCTCTTGATCCTCACTGCAACTTACTAAAATTCGGAGAATTGATAAAAAAGCACTTAACATTAATTCTGTCAGCTTTAACATTGTCTGCCTGTGCAGGAATGAACACCTTAATGGACAACCTATATTTGGGAAAAATAGAACCTGTATATATCAAAGATTTACAACCTGGATTAAGCGGCGAGGAAATTCAAAAACGTTTTGGTAGCTAGAAATAATTCAATCGCAATTGCTCAAGCAAATGAACTTATCTCATTGCAGAGAACAGCCCTAATAATGCAATCTTTACGCCCAGTACATCGTAATTGCACAACTACAACTTTGGTAGCTCTTGGTATACCAACTGTTATTAAGCATTATTTAAGAGCGAAATACTTGCGTATGTTGCAACACAACCATTTAAAAAATCAGCGTTACTAAGAAATATTAAGGCCGGCCTGACATAAAGCTCATCGTGCGGTTTGTTTGTTTGAACCACGCTAAGAGTTCATATATACTGCGCGTCCTTAACAGGCGCGTAGCTCAGCTGGTTAGAGCACCACCTTGACATGGTGGGGGTCGTTGGTTCGAGTCCAATCGCGCCTACCAATAGGTAGTGCAAACAGTCCATTCAAAATCACTCTACGCTATTCCACAGCCTAGAGTCGTTTACGCCAACTCCTCCAATAAACGCTGCACATGGTAGCGCCAGTCAGGAAGCTGAATGTTGAACGTGTCACACAGCTTGCTTGTATTCAACCGTGAATTTTTTGGCCGCACTGCGGGCAGAGGATAATCTTCGGTAGCGATAGGCAACACTGCTGCTGATCCGGCCTTGAGCTTAATCCCTTTAGCTTGCGCCAACTCCAACACATGCTGTGCGTAGCCGTGCCAGGTGGTGTTGCCAGATGCCACCAGATTGTAGATTCCCGAAAATTTAGCGGCAGCATCACCCTTCTGGCTGATGTAGTACAAAGCTAAAGCCGTAACGTCTGCAATCAACTCAGCACTGGTAGGTGCGCCATGTTGATCTGCAATCACTTTTAATTGATCTCGTTCTTGAGCCAATCTCAACATGGTTTTAGCAAAGTTTCCGCCGCGTGCGGCATAGACCCAACTGGTGCGGAATATCAGGTGTTTAGCTCCAGACTTTACGATGAGTTGATCGCCTTCCAGCTTGGTTTTTCCATATACGGACAAGGGATGAGGGAGATCATTCTCTTCATATGGAGAAGTTTTTTCGCCATCAAATACATAGTCGGTCGAGTAATGTACCAGCCAAGCATTTAAATGATGTGCTTCCACGCCCAACATACCAACAGTATCGGCATTGATGCGCTGCGCTTTTTCAGGCTCGGATTGCGCCTTATCAACTGTCGTGTAAGCCGCCGCATTCACGATCACATCAGGTTGAATTTGGCGTACCAGATTACGGATATGGTCGATATTTTCGAAATCAGCCTGCTGCGATCCGAAAGCAATTAACTCGCCTAATGGGGCAAGCGCTCGTTGCAACTCCCAACCGACTTGGCCATCCTTTCCGAATAACAAAATTTTCATGCGACGTACTGCCGTTTCACCCACTCACGATAAGCACCGCTGGTGACATTGTTCGCCCATTCTTGATTGTCCAGATACCAGCGCACGGTTTTTCGAATACCGGAGGCAAAGGTTTCCGCAGGTTTCCAGCCCAATTCCATTTCTATTTTGCTGGCATCAATGGCATAGCGGCGATCATGTCCCGGCCTGTCCTTGATGAAAGTAATTTGCTGCGTATAACTTTTACCATCCGCTCGTGGTTGCAGTTCATCCAAAATGGAGCACAGCGTGTGGACCACTTCCAGATTAGCTTTTTCGTTCCAACCGCCAACATTGTAGGTCTCCCCCAAACGTCCTCCTTCCAACACTCGACGGATAGCACTGCAATGATCGGTAACATACAACCAATCCCGGATCTGCTGGCCGTCACCATAAATAGGCAGCGCCTTACCTGCCAGCGCGTTTTGAATAACCAGCGGAATGAGTTTTTCTGGGAAGTGGTAGGGCCCGTAATTGTTTGAGCAATTGGTGGTCAGCACCGGCAAACCATAAGTGTGATGGTATGCCCGCACCAGATGATCCGAGGCCGCCTTGGAAGCCGAATACGGGCTGTTAGGCTGATACGGATTGGTTTCTTGGAAGGCAGGGTCGTCTTTGCTTAATGAGCCATAAACTTCATCGGTAGAAACGTGCAGGAAGCGAAAGTTAATTTGATCCACTTGCGGTAACGCATTCCAATAGGCACGAACTGATTCAAGCAAATGGAATGTGCCAACGATGTTAGTCTGAATGAATTCTTCTGGCCCGTGGATAGAGCGGTCAACGTGGGATTCAGCGGCAAAATTGACGACTGCGCGCGGCTGATGTTGGGCAAGCAGGCGGGGGATCAACTCTTTATCCCCAATGTTGCCACGCACAAAAGTATGGCGCGCATCGCCCTCCAGCGCCTGTAAATTTCGCAGGTTGCCGGCATAGGTCAGCAGGTCGAGATTGACGATGGCTTCGTTATTTTTAGCGAGCCAATCCAAAACAAAATTTGAGCCGATAAAACCGGCTCCTCCGGTGACTAGAATCATAATATTTTCGTGTTATTGAGGGCTTAAAAATGAGCAATACTTTACCACACGATTGCACGGCTACAAGCGCTAACTCTGCTGAGTGCTCGGTAAAAACCCAGACAACAAGCTGGCCGAAATAATCAAAGCCGCGCCTATAAATTCACGTGCCCCCATCTCCTCCCCGGCCAGAAAATAGGCCGCTAGCGCGGCGAACACCAGTTCGGACAAGAACAGGACGATGGCCTGATTGGCAGGCAAATGGGTC
>JANONO010000003.1:0-3732 GCA_031420875.1 Gallionellaceae bacterium
GATTGACCAGCCAAATTACCAGTAGTGTGACTGCGATCAATGCCTATTCCCAACAGATTTCTGCTTTGAATACCAACATTAAGCGTGCTATTGCCTCTACTAGCCAGAATGGGCAGTTGCCAAATGATTTGATGGATCAGCGCGACCAGATCATCAACCAGATGAATGCAGAGATTAAGGTCAGCGTACAAACGCAGACCAATGGTGCGGTAAATATATTTATTGGTAACGGACAGGCACTGGTGATTGATGAGCAAGCCATTTCTTTGCGCGCTATGCAATCGTTAATTGATCCAAGCAAGTTGGACATTGCTTATCAAAGTGGCAGCAATCTCATTCCCATACAACAAAGCAGCTTGCAAGGCGGCAATCTGGGCGCGTATCTCGCATTTCGTGACCAGAGTCTGGAGCCAGCGCGCAATGCCTTGGGGCGAGTGGCGCTGGGGCTGGCAACCAGCGTTAATCAACAGAATCAGTTAGGTCAGGATCTATATGGCAACTTGGGTGGAAATATATTTAATGTCGCCAGTCCCAGCGTTGATAAGGGAGCGTTTAATAGCGGCAGCGCACTGGTGTCAGCAGCAATCAGCGATGTGGGCGCGCTGACTACGAGCAATTACCAGTTGAGATACGATGGTACCAACTACACCATGCTGAGGTTGTCGGACAATGCAGTGACTAACCTAGGCGCGACATTACCGCAGACAGTAGATGGGTTTACGGTGAGCCTGACATCGGGCACACCGATTGCGGGTGACAGCTTCTTGATTCGCCCTACCGCGAACGGAGCACGCGACATCAGTGTGGCGACTACTGATCCCGGAAAAATTGCCGCAGCCGCTCCGATGCGTACTGCCGCTGCGTTGGCTAACACTGGCAGCGGACAGATCAGCGCGGGCGAGGTTGTGGGTCCGCCGCCGACCGATGCTAATTTGCAAGCAACCGTCAACATTACCTTCACCAGTCTGACGACGTTCACAGTGTCTGGTGCCGTTCCTGCGGTAGTGGGCTCGGTCGCTTATACGCCTGGCCAGAATATTAGTTACAACGGCTGGATAGCCAAAATGAGCGGCGCTCCCGCTACCGGCGATGTTTTTACCATCAGCAAAAACATCAACGCAGTGGGCGATAATCGCAATGCTTTACAGCTAGCTCAATTACAAACACAAAACCTGATGGCGAATGGCACGGCCAGTTTTCAGGGTATATATGAGCAGTTGGTTGGAGAAGTTGGAGCAAAAACTTACGAGATGAATGTCAGCAGTAAGGCGCAAGGCAATATGGTGGCTCAAATGATCGCATCGCAACAGTCTGTGTCCGGTGTCAACCTGGATGAGGAAGCAGCCAATCTGATACGTTACCAGCGTGCTTACCAAGCCTCGGCCAAGGCCATACAAATCTCCAATACTTTGTTTGAAGCCTTGTTGTCTCTAGGAAGGTAGGTGTGCCATGCGCGTCAGTTCCAATACCCTGTTTGATAGTAATGTGGCCGCACTTAATCAGCAGCAAGCCCGCTTGTTGCAAACCCAGCAACAGATTGCTACCGGGCGCAAGCTTTCGACTGCGGCAGACGATCCGGTTGCGGCCACTCGTGCCTTGGATCTTACCCGCTCTGATGCGATAAACACCCAATACGCATCTAATCGCTCGGCTGCTCGGCACACTTTGTCAATTACCGAGAGTGCGTTACAGGGCGTGACTTCCTTGTTGCAGGACATTAGAACATCGGCGATTAGTGCGGGTAATGGGACACTCAGCATGGTTGACCGCAAGACCATAGCCGCAGAATTTAGCGGCAGGTTAGAAGAGCTAATCGGCTTTGCAAACAGCACCGACGGAGTGGGGAATTATCTGTTTTCCGGGTTTCAATCCAGAACTCAACCTTTTGTGGACACGCCTGCGGGCATGGGTTATTTTGGTGACGACGGACAACGCTTGGTGCAAGTGAGCGAGTCGCGGCAAATGTCTTCCACCAATTCCGGTGCAGATGTTTTTATGCGCGTGAGAAATGGCAATGGCACATTTGATACACGAGCTACTTCAACCAATACGGGCAGCGGCGTTGTCAGTGTGGGCTCGGTAGCCAATCCGGCGCTGTTGACGGGTGACAACTACAACGTGTCATTCAGCGTGGTGGCAGGTGTCACGACTTATGACATAACGAATACCACCACTGCCGCAGTGGTGTCGGCTGGCAATCCCTATACCAGTGGACAAGCTGTTGCCTTTGATGGAATGCAGTTCAGCATCACTGGCTCTCCCAAAAATGGTGATGCCTTTACCGTTGCTCCCAGTACCAACGAAAGCGTCTTTACGACTATCTCTGATTTAATCTCCGCTTTGAAATCGTCTGTAGCAGGCGCAAATCTATCTAACAGCCTGTCACGCGGAATCAACAACTTGGATCATGCGCTGGATAATGTTTTGAGCGTGCGCTCCACATTGGGCTTACGCCTGAATGAAATAGACGCATTGCAGTCTGCTGGCGAAGATATGGGGCTGCAACTCAAACAATCTTTATCACAACTGCAAGACGTGGACTACAACAAAGCCATAAGCGACCTGAATCAGCAACAGATGAACTTGCAGGCCGCGCAAAAATCCTTTGCCAAGGTGGTGGGTCTTTCTTTGTTTGATTACATCTGATTTTTGAATGAGATAAAGGCTATTCTCAAGGGCATCTCTAAAAATTCAAAATCTAAGTGAGCAACACAGGCCATAACCAGTTTTTCAACAGGAATTACTTGGTTGTTGATGACGTTCACGGTGATGCGTTCGAGCGGCACGGAGGCACAAACGGTCTTTGTCAGCACCACGCAAGATGAGGATTATAGTAACAGCAGCGACTACACGGGGCTGGCCAACTAGGTGCTGTCTTTTGCAGTAGTCGGTGAGACATTGAAGGGAACCTCTAAAAATGAGCTGAGTTTTTGTGATTTTAAATGGTAGCTCAGTCGCAGATTCATACCAATCTCAGGGCAATTCACCCTGCAGCCTTATCATCTTATCCTGCAAGCTTTTAAGCTCCACATTTTCCGGCGCGACAGCTTCGCCGATCTTCAGCACAATTTTTCGGAATGGTCGTGCCTTCCACGGTTGGCCAAGCACCGTGCCGTGAGCGCGCGAGAAAATGCTACCCCATAATCCGGACAGCGCCATCGGTATAACAGGAACCGGGTTGCGGGCGATGATCTGTGCGATGCCGGGGCGGAAGGGGGCGATCTCGCCGTTTGCGCTGACGGTGCCTTCCGGGAAGATGCAAACCAGTTCACCCGCAGCAAGTGCTTGTGATACTTCATCGAAGGCTTTAGCCTTGAGCACGGAATTTTCTTTTTCAGATGCAATAGGTATAGCGCGACCTGCCTTGAAGACAAATGAAAGTATGGGCCAGCGAAACACGCGGTGATCCATCACGAAGCGTATCGGTCTGCGGCAGGCGGCAGTGATAATCAGGGCATCAACAAAGCTGATATGGTTGCATACCAATACCGCAGCGCCTTGATCGGGGATGTGCGCTACGCCATGCTTTTCCAGTCGATAAACGGTGTGTACCAATATCCATACGATAAAGCGCAGCAAAAATTCCGGCACCAGTTTGTAAATGTAAATCGCCACCGCTGCATTGCATACCGCAGCTACACCGAACAAGGCCGGGATGGAGAGGCCGGCACTGAGCAATCCCGCTGCGGCCACTGCGCCGACCACCATGAACAAGGCGTTCATGATGTTGTT
>JANONO010000004.1:0-3686 GCA_031420875.1 Gallionellaceae bacterium
ATCCCGGATAAAATGTGCTACATTTCAGCAACCAGACAGACAAGGTATTGGCACATGCAGATAAGAATCCGGGCAAAATCACCTCACGCAGAGCAAGCATTCGCACTGGTCACCGAATTGCAGCAACGGTTTGTCACCCAACTGAATGCGATCAGTAAAAAATGGGGGCAGGAAAAACCCTATCAGCCCACCGAATGGTTTCGTGATAAAGGAGAACACGGTGGCGGCGTTCGTTTCATGGCCACTGATGAGACACTATTCAATCGTGCCTCAGTCAATATTTCTCAGGTGCAATATGACAATGATGCTGCAAAGCAATTAGCCTCGGCTTCCGCCATCTCAACCATCATTCACCCCAAAAATCCATTAGCACCCTCGGTACACATTCACATCAGTTGGACAGAAATGAAAAATGGTAAGGGTTACTGGCGCGTCATGGCCGACCTCAACCCCGCCATTGAAAATATCGCCGACAAAACCACGTTTTCCAACAAGCTGAAACAAGCTGCGCCGCAGCAATATGCCGAGGCTGCGGCACAGGGCGACCGCTATTTTTATATCCCTGCAATAGGACGCCATCGCGGCATTACGCATTTTTATCTGGAAAATTATTCCAGCGGAGATTTTGACAGCGACCTGAAAATGGCCAGGACAGTAGGTGAAACAGCCATTGATAATTACTGCGCGATTCTGTCTGGGGCAATTGAGCAGCGTACCTCAGCCACTGCAGCCGATTACACAATACAGCGGGATTACCACACGCTGTATTTCTTCCAGGTGTTAACGCTGGACAGGGGTACGACCTCGGGTTTGCTGGTACATGACCAGAACGATATTGGCATTTTGGCTTCACTTCCATCCCATGTAAACCGCGCTTTGCTGTCCACCTGGAAACACAAAATGCCCGCACCTCAGGATCAACTGCTGGATAAATTAATGGCCTGCTTGGTAGCCAAAGAAAATACGGGCAGCAAGGAAATATGCGCGGTAGAAGATGACACCAAACAGGCTTTAGCTAATTGTGTGCGTAAGCACTATCAAGCACATCCTGAAGCGATTGATATGCAGGCCAGCGGCAATGTTGTACCGCCTACGGTAAGCAATCATCTTTAAATTCGACAAGCTCAGGGCGAACGGAATTTATTTAAGTGAACAGCCTTGCGCTCAAACAAGTTTTTCACCCCTTGCGCAGCCGTTTTTCCGCTTCTAACAGCGGCATGGGCTGCCCAAGCAGTACCAGCACATCGCCCGCCCGCAGCACCATGTCACCCGCCGGATGAGTGCCGCGCACGTTGTGGCGGCGTATGGAATTTACCTCAACCTGAAATTCTGCTAGGTTAATTTCATCCAGCGTTTTTTTCACAGCGGCATCGTGTTCGCCCAACAGCACACTGTGAAAACGCGACTGTAAACTTTCCGTCGTCTCACCCACCGAGTCCGCAGGCAAGCGAAAAAAACCACTAAATACGCTATAGCGACGCGCCCGATTTTCCTGAATGCTGCGGATCACACGACTGAGCGGCACTCCGGCCATCAGCAGCGCTTGCGATGCCAGCATCAAACTTCCTTCCAGCACCTCCGCCACGACTTCGGCAGCGCCAGCTTGTTTCAGCGATTCAAGGTGAGTGTCATCAGCCGAGCGCACCACCACCGGCAATCCGGGGCGCAGTTCGTTAACATGATGCAGAATCTTGAGCGCGGAATGCAGATCGTCATAAGTAATCACCAAGGTTTTTGCGCGCATCAAACCGGCTGCCAACAGCACCTCACGCTTAGCCGCATCGCCATAGACCACGCTTTCACCTGCCGCCACTGCCTCACGCACATGGCGCGAATCAAGATCGAGTGCAATAAAATGTATGCCCTCCTGTTTCATAAAACGCGCCAATGCTTGCCCGCTGCGCCCATAGCCACAAATAATAATATGCGCTTCGACCGCCATACTTTGCACCGCCACTTGATGCAACTGCATCGCGCGGTGCATCCATTCCGATGGGGAAGTACGGCGCACGATGGCTTCGGCATGTTGGATCAAAAAAGGCGCGATGAGCATGGAAATCAACATCGCTGCCAGCACGTTCTGCATCACCTCAGGAGGCAGCAGATTTACTCCTCCCGCCAGCGTCAGCAACACAAAGCCAAATTCACCGGCTTGCGCCAAGCCCAAGCCACTGCGTATCGCTACGCCCCAATCTCCTTCAAACCAGCGCACCAACAGTGCCACCACTGCCAGCTTGAACGGCACTAAAATAAGTAACAGCAACACTATCCAACTCCAACCTGCCACCACGCTGGCTGGGTTGAGCAACATGCCTATGGTGACAAAAAACAGGCCGAGCAACATATCGCGGAAGGGCTTAATGTCTGCTTCCACTTGATAGCGATATTCGGTTTCTGAAATCAGCATACCCGCGACAAACGCGCCCAACGCCAATGACAGCCCGGCCAGCTCGGTGACATAAGCCAGCCCCAAGGTGAACAACAACACGTTGAGCATGAATAGCTCGGAAGATTTTTGTCTGGCCACCAGACCAAACCACGGGCGCAATAAACGCTGGCCGAAAAAAAGCAAAGCCGACAACACCAATGCTGCCTTGAGCAAGGCCAGACCCAGCGTGATATGGATGGCCTGACCCGTGCTGACCAGTGCCGGAATAATGATGATAAAGGGCACGACTGCCAAATCTTGAAACAACAACACGCCCATGATGTTCTTGCCGTGCGGTGTATTCAGTTCGGCGCGTTCCACCAACATTTTGCTGACAATAGCCGTGGAGGACATCGTCAACACTCCACCCAAAGCTAAGCTAGCCTGCCAACTCATGCCAAAAAAAAGTGAGGCCAGCATTACCAGCAACATGGTCGCCGCCACCTGTGCCGTACCCAAACCAAACACCACTGCACGCATGGAGCGCAAGCGCGCCAGACTGAATTCCAGACCGATGCTGAACATCAGGAACACCACGCCGAATTCAGCTAGGTGACGCGTCTCCGGCGCATCCGGTATCCAGCCTAGAACATGTGGGCCGATCAGGATGCCGACGATCAGGTAGCCCAGCATCGCGGGCAGATGCAAAGTGCGGCACAGCACCACCACGCCCACAGCGACCGCGAGCAAAATCAGGACGAGTTGTAATGCGTTGGCCACTTGCGCTATGCAGAATCAGATTGTTGATCGAAGGCGAATAATGCCTTAACTGGCGCGTCTTGCAAATGGCGCATCGCAAATGCTGTTAGCCCCAAGTAGTAATGTCCGGTTTCTCCCAAGTAGAAATGTCCGGTTGTAATTAAAATCCTGCCCTGTTTTTTAACTGGGTGGACTGCCAGCCTGCCGACCCGGCAGGCACGGGCGCACTCGCCCTGCAAAAAGGGCGAAATCGGGCAATAATGCTTAAAAAATGGCGGGTTGAGCGGAACAGGTTGCTGCAATGGCAACTTTTAGCGGGAGTTTCGGGGCATGACGCGGAACATGTTCCGCTGGCATCGCGATGGTCAGAGATATAATTCCATAACAAGCAGTTTCACAGCAGCTCCACCGGGCTTGTCCAACAAACGGTTCAGATTGTGGCTCGCTTCGCGATCACAATCTAACCTTACTCGTTAGCCGTCTGCGACAGCGGAATATCATTTCCAATTGAGATTGAGCTTGCGATGAGAAGCTGCACAGTCGCGCAAATACAGGTTGA
>JANONO010000005.1:0-5782 GCA_031420875.1 Gallionellaceae bacterium
TTGTCGTCCAGTTGCGTGATCGGATAAGCGGCATCGAAGCCGAATTTTTCTTTAGCTCCTTCTGGCCCGTGCCGGAAGCCGTCCCAGATTTCGCGCTCTTTATCTTTTTCGCGGCAGAATAAAATGGCTTGCGGCATGTTGCCCGCAACCAACACCAGCACCGCTTCCGGTTCGTCGAAACCGGTGAGGTAATGAAAGTGGCTGTCAAAGCGATAAGCATAGTGTGCATCGCCGTTGCGCACCATTTCCGGCGCGGTGGGGATGATAGCAATGCCGCGCTGCATCTGGCTGATGAGGCGGTGACGGCGGCTGGCGTAAAGAGTGGGCTTAAGCATGGTGGGTATTGTGCGGTTTGCGTAATGTGTTGTCGAGTTGTTGCAGGCGCTGTGGTGTGCCGACATCCACCCAGCGGCCGGTGTAGTGTTCGCCGCTGACTTTGTTTTGCGCGATTTGTGCGCGCAGTAATGGTGCCAGCGGGGCAACGGTGCCACGCGGAATGTGGGCAAACAAGCTGGGTAAATAAATCCCAATTCCGCTGAAAGTGAACTTGGGTTGACCCTCGGTGACGCGGCCAGCGGCTAAACCGAAATCCCCCGCTGGATGTTGCATGGGGTTGTTCACTAGTACCAAGTGCGCGGCATCGCTTCGTTTAGCAAGAGCCGCTGCGTGAACGGGAAGCTGCGCGAAATCGTAGTCGCAATAAATGTCGCTGTTGATTACGGCAAATGGCGCATCACCCAAGAGTGGCAGCGCATTGGCTATGCCGCCTGCTGTTTCTAGCACGGGGTTTTCTGGTGAATAAGTGATATGCACGTTGAACTTGCTGCCATCGCCCAGCGTAGCTTCAATTTGCTGGCCAAGATGCGCGTGGTTGATGACCAGTTCGTTTATCCCGGCACGCGCAAGGTTTTCGATATGCCACACGATCAGCGGCTTGCCTCCTACTTGCAGCAAGGGCTTGGGCGTGTGGTCGGTTAGTGGACGCATGCGCTCACCCCGCCCGGCGGCCAGTAGCATGGCTTTCAAAAAGACAGCCCCCATGCGGGTTGATTTTTTTCCAGTACATCCAGCAAACGAAGCAACGGTTTTAAATCAATGTAGCGCTCACAAGCCTTACGCAAATAATCCATCACCAGCGGCAAGTCTTTCAGGTAGCCATCTTTGCCATCACGGTGAGACAGGCGCGCGAATATGCCTAGCACTTTCAGGTGGCGCTGCACGGCCATCCATTCGTAATCGCGGTAGAAGTCGGCAAAGTCGGTGTGTACCGGCAGTCCCGCTGCGCGAGCCTTCTCCCAATAGCTGATTAGCCAGTCCAACACCTCGGCTTCCTCCCATTTGATGTAAGCATCTTTGAACAGCGATGCCAGATCGTATGTAATCGGCCCATAGACCGCATCCTGAAAATCCAGAATGCCGGGCGAGGGTTCGGTCACCATCAAGTTGCGCGAGTGATAGTCGCGATGCACATACACCTGCGGCTGCGCCAGATTATTTTGGACTATGCGCTGGAAGATACTCTCCAGCGTGGTGCTTTGCTTTTCAGTCAGCGTGGTCCCCAAATGCTTCGCAACATACCACTCCGGGAATAATCGCATCTCGCGCAGCAGCAACGCTGCGTCGTACTGCGGCAATTCTTTTTCGCGGCTGGCCAGTTGGATGGTAATCAGCGCTTCGGTGGCTGCGCCGTAAAGTTTGCGCGCATTATTTGGGTTCAGTGCTTGCAAATAAGTCGTGTTGCCCAAGTCGCTCAACAGCAGAAATCCCTGCGCCAGATCCTGCGCCAGCACCTGTGGCACATGCACGCCCGCCGTGCCGAACAACTGAGCAATATGCACAAAGGGGCGGCAATCTTCATGCTCAGGCGGCGCATCCATTACGATCAGCGAGCGGTCTGGGAAAGTAGCGCGGAAATAGCGGCGAAAACTGGCATCGGCTGAAGCGGGTGCGAGGTCGAAGGAGGTGTCTGGATATAGGCTATGTAGCCAAGCGGTGAGTTGTTGTTGGCGTTTCATGGTGCGTGCAGATTGCCTTAATGATGGATTTGTGCGATTTTATCACCTTAACCTGCCGACCTTGCATCATGCGTTTTTGCTTGAACTCCCTAGTATTTTCCCTGCTCTGTGTTTTTGCGGCGGCGACTTATGCCGAAAGCGAATCATTGCCGCTACCGCCTAGCCGCGCCGTCACGAGTTTGCCGGAAAGTAACGCGGAAAACAACGCGAAAAATAATTCTCAGGGATTGCCGCTCTTCATTTCGGCAGAGCAGCTGCAAGGCAATATAGACAGTCAGTTTGAAGCCAGCGGCAAAGTTGAATTGCGGCAGGACGAGCAGGCGATATTCGCTGACCACCTCCTGTACCGACAAGACAGCCGTGATTTAGTCGCTGAAGGCAATGTGCGTTTGGAGCAGAGCGGCAATGTGATAACCGGGCCCATGTTGAAACTCAATCTGGATACCGATGTCGGCAAGATGACTCAGCCCGAATATCAAATCGGCATCAACTACGCCCACGGCAGCGCAGACACTTTGACCATAGAAAGTCGTCAGAACTATACCTTGCACAATGCTAATTACACTACTTGTCCGGCGGGAAATCACGACTGGTTGCTGAAAATAGGGATGCTGGAAATTGATCGCAATCGCCAGATAGGTATTGCCCATCATGCGCGTGTAGAGTTTATGGGCGTGCCTATTTTATATACGCCGTGGATGGATTTTTCACTCAGCGGCCAGCGCAAGACAGGCTTTCTCGGCCCAACTTTTGGTAGCACAGGCAAGGGTGGTTCCGAGATAACCCTGCCTTTTTTCTGGAACATCGCACCCAACCGCGATGCAACCATCACACCGCGTGTGATGGTCAAGCGCGGCACGATGTTGGAAAACGAATTTCGTTACTTGGAGAAAAATTTTAGCGGGGAAGCGCATTTAGATGTGCTGCCTGATGATAAGTTGACCCACACCAGCCGCACCCGTGCGGCGCTCAAGCATACCCATGACCTGGGCAGTGGCTGGGCGGGTTCGGCGGATCTTAATTATGCGTCGGATGATGCCTATTTTCGTGATTTGTCTGGCGCGCTGAGCAGCACATCGCAGACCAATCTGGTGCGTGAAGCCATGCTGACCTATGGTGATACCTGGTGGAATGCGGCCATGCGTGTGCAGCGTTTTCAAACCCTGCAAGACCCCGTGGTTCCGGTAACCGTCCCCTATCGCCGTACGCCCCAAATAACTTTGGGAGCGCACCGTGTGCTGTCCGGGGCAAATGTAGCGGTGGTTGGGGAGTATGTAGATTTTCGTCATCCCACTGCAAAAAGCGGTCAGCGCTTGGTGGCGTATCCCAGCGTGAGTTACCCCTTGGTTGCCAAGCCAGCGTTTTATGTGACACCGAAATTTGGTGTCCATAAAACTGCTTATAGATTGCGAGAAAATAACCTCGTCGGCCAAACCAATAGCGAGCGCACGACACCCATTTTCAGTCTGGACAGCGGCGCGGTGATGGAGCGCGAGTGGAGCAGTTCCGAACAAGGCTATGTGCAGACTCTGGAGCCGCGTGCGTTTTATGTGCATATTCCCTACCGCGACCAAAGTGCGTTGCCCAATTTCGATTCGGCACAGGCCGACTTCAGCTTTGCCCAGATGTTTACTGAAAATCGTTTTTTTGGTAATGACCGCATTGGTGATGCCGACCACGTCACGCTGGCACTGACCTCGCGCTTGCTGGCGCACGACAGCGGCGCTGAGCGGCTGCGTGTGGCGATTGGTCAGCGTTACAGCCTGAAAGCGCCGCGCGTGAATTTGAATACGCCCAGTGCGACCACTAACAAATCTGTTTTTCTGCTGGCCGCATCGGGCAAGCTGACGCGCACATGGTCGCTAGATAGCGCCTTGCAATACAACCCCAACCAATCGCAGATTGAGAAATTTAATTTTGCTGGACGCTATCAGCCTGAAAGCGGCAAAGTGCTTAACCTCGGTTACCGCTACACCCGCAATAGTCTGCGGCAGGTGGATGTGTCCACGCAATGGCCGCTGCATGGACGCTGGCAGGGCGTGGCGCGCTGGAATTATTCCATGCGCGATCAGCATATGTTGGAGGCATTGGTCGGGCTTGAGTATAATCAAAGCTGCTGGTCACTACGCTTGGTCGCGCAACGCTTTGTGACTGCCACCAATGAGGTGTCCCGGGGTATTTTTATACAATTGGAGTTAACTGATTTGGTGCGGTTGGGACACGGCGACCCACTGGATGTACTAAAGCAGAGCGTACCCGGCTATAGCGAATCAAATACTTTTTCTTCCGGCTCTTCTAATTAAATAAATCCACTTTTATAAATCCTGGAAACCACATGCTGAATAAAATAATAAGGCCTATGCTCATGCTCTGGCTGATGGGTGCGCTTACTGCACATGCTGCTGAGGAGCAAAGCCCACAAAAGCCAGCGGTGCTGATAGATAGAGTTGCTGCCGTGGTCAATGATGATGTCATTACGGTCAACGAACTCAACACCCGGCTGGGCGTGGTAGAACAGCAATTGAAAAAACAGGGTACGCTATTACCCGCAGCGGAGGTGTTAAAGAAGCAAGTTTTAGAACGCATGATTACCGACATGCTGCAATCCCAACTGGCCAAGGAAACCGGGATCAGAATTGATGATGGCCAGCTCGACAAAACGCTGCTTCGTATCGCGCAGGAGAACAAGCTTCCGACGCTGGCCGAGTTCCGCGCCCAGCTGGAGCAAGATGGCATAGAGTATAAAAAATTTCGTGAGGAAATCCGCAATGAAATTATTTCTGCACGATTGCGTGAGCGCGAAGTGGATAGCAAGCTGGTCATTAGCGACAGCGAAATAGACAACTACCTCGCCACACAAGCCAAGCAATCGGGGAGGAATGAAGAATACCAATTGGCACATATTTTGATTTTGATTCCCGATCAGGCTGGCGCGGACAAGATACAAGCCAGCCAGCAGCGCGCCGAACAGGTGCTAACTCAGTTGCAATCAGGGACAGATTTTGCTCAAGTAACAGCCGGGTTTTCGGATGCTCAAGATGCCCTGCAAGGGGGAGACTTAGGCTGGCGTTCGATAGATCGCATCCCCAGTATTTTTGTGGCGGCCTTGCAAGAGATGAAGCCGGGTGAAGTCAGCCCCTTGCTGCGAAGTCCGAACGGCTTCCATATTCTTAAGCTGCTGGCTAAGCGCAGTAAGGATGCCCCAGTCGTTATTTCACAAACCCATGCTCGCCATATTCTAATTAAAACCAGCGAGCTGGTATCAGAGAGTGAAGCGAAAAGCCGCCTGCTGGAAATTAAGCAGCGCATAGAGCAAGGCGCTGACTTTGAAGAGCAAGCCAGGCTTTATTCAGAGGATGGCAGTGCTCATCAGGGCGGAGACTTGGGTTGGATTGCTCCGGGTGAAACGGTAGCGGAATTTGAAAACGCAATGCGTGATTTGCAGCCGAAAGAAATAAGCGGCGCAGTGCAATCAAGTTTTGGGTGGCACTTAATTCAGGTGTTGGAGCGCCGCGATGCAGATGTGAGCGTAGAGCAAAAAAGACAGCAGGCACAGTTGGTCATACGCTCCATAAAATCAGATGAGGCATTTCAGGATTGGCTGCGCCAACTACGCGATCAGGCTTACATTGAAAATTTGTTGGAGCAGGCCGTTAAATTATAAATCCAACTTCTTCTTGGAGCATGGTTGGCGGGTGTTTCCATTTTAAAATGGGAGGGCACGAGATGATAGTTTGTTTGGGTTAAACCGGGATAAAGCTAATTCG
>JANONO010000006.1:0-5634 GCA_031420875.1 Gallionellaceae bacterium
AATGGGAAATGCCATTACTACACTGATCTGCGCTGCGCCCGCAAAACTAAATTTATTCCTGCATATTACGGGGCGTAGGGCAGATGGTTACCATCTGCTGCATACCGTGTTTCGTTTTATTGATTTCAGCGACACTTTACAATTCACCTTGCGTGAGGATGGTGAGGTGCGACGCCTGAGTGCGCTGGCTGGCGTACCACAAGAGCAGGATTTATGTGTGCGCGCCGCGCGTTTGTTGCAGAAAGAATGTGGATGCCCTCTAGGTGTGGACATCACACTGGAAAAACGTATTCCCTTGGGGGGTGGATTAGGCGGCGGTAGTTCCGATGCTGCAACCACGTTACTAGCGTTGAATCGCTTGTGGAACTTGGGATTGTCGCGTCATCGTTTGATGCAGTTGGGCTTGTCTCTGGGCGCAGATGTACCGGTATTTGTGTTCGGCGAGAATGCTTTTGCCGAAGGTGTGGGCGAGCAGTTACAGGCTTATTCTTTGCCGGATGCTTGGTATGTGGTGCTTTTTCCACCGGTACAGGTTGCCACCGCAGATATTTTTGCTCATCCTGAATTGACACGCGACACGATTTCCCTCAGAATTCGCGACCTTTTGTTAGCGGCATTACGCAACGATTTGCAGTCTGTGGTGTGCGGTTTGTACCCGGAAGTGGCGCAGCACCTTGCCTGGTTAAAAGAATTTGGGTCAGGCCAATGTGGTCAGGCACGGATGACCGGTTCGGGTGCTTGTGTATTTGCCGAATTTTCCAGCGAGGAGCAAGCGCAGGCAGTTATAAATCAGTTACTACCAGACATGCGCGGCATTGTGGCGCGCGGTTTGCCACACCACCCGTTGCGGGATTTTGCCGCATAAGCTCAGTTTTTGGGGAGTCGCCAAGTGGTAAGGCACCGGATTTTGATTCCGGCATTCGTAGGTTCGATCCCTACCTCCCCAGCCAGTTTGTTTTGATTTTTGTTTTGGGGCGTTTGCGCCCGCATAGTTAAAGAGGTGCATGGTGTCCAACGACAGCCTGATGGTATTCACTGGCAACGCCAATCCAAAACTTGCAACCGAAGTCGCGCGTCACCTCGGCATAAGTTTGGGGCAAGCCACAGTAGGACGATTTTCCGACGGCGAAGTAATGGTGGAGATTCTGGAGAACGTGCGCGGCAAGGATGTGTTCGTGCTGCAATCCACCTGCGCTCCTACCAATGACAGCTTGATGGAGGTGATGGTAATGGTGGATGCATTGAAGCGCGCCTCCGCCGCACGCATTACCGCTGCATTGCCATACTTTGGCTATTCACGTCAGGATCGCCGTCCTCGTTCTGCGCGCGTAGCTATTAGTGCTAAGGTGGTGGCAGATATGCTATCTGGTGCCGGAGTGGATCGTGTGCTAACTATGGATTTGCACTCGGATCAGATACAGGGGTTTTTCGACATCCCGGTGGACAATGTTTATGCCAGCCCGATTTTGCTGGCTGATGTACGAAAAAATAATTACACAAATCTGGTGGTGGTATCGCCGGATGTGGGCGGTGTGGTTCGGGCGCGAGCGCTGGCCAAACGGTTGGAATCGGATCTGGCCATCATAGACAAGCGCCGTCCCAAGCCCAATGTGGCCAAGGTGATGAACATCATCGGTGAAGTGGCAGGGCGCACCTGTTTGATTATGGATGACATGGTGGATACCGCCAATACGCTGTGCGAAGCTGCCGCAGCCTTGAAAGATAAGGGGGCGGTGCGGGTGATTGCCTACTGCACCCACCCGGTTTTATCCGGCCCGGCAATCGGACGTATCGAGAATTCGGCGATAGATGAATTGGTGGTGACTGACACCATTCCGCTGCGCGATGAGGCTAGAGCTTGCAAGCGTATTCGCCAGTTGAGCATTGCAGAGCTGCTGGCCGAGACCATGCGCCGGATAAACTCTGAAGAGTCGGTCAGCTCCTTATTTATGGAATAAAAATTCGCTAAAGCCGCTCTGGCGGCCTTGAAAGCGAGTTTATAGTTTTTTGCGGCAGTCATTATTGATTGCCGCGTAACCCGGAGTCGCTTGGTCGCGGGCGGTTTCAAATTGAAGTGGAGAAATAAAATGGCAATAGAAATAGCTGCAACAACTCGCAAGGCGCAAGGAACGGGTGCGAGCCGCCGTCTGCGCAAGGCTGGCCGTGTGCCTGGCATTGTGTATGGCGAAGGTGAGCCGTCATTGATAGACGTTGATCACAATAATCTGTACCACAGCTTGCGTAAGGAATCATTTCACGCTTCTGTGTTGACACTGGATATTGAAGGAACAAAACAGCAAGTGCTGTTGCGCGATTTTCATATGCACCCATTCCGCCAGCAAGTTCAGCACATTGATTTTCAGCGCGTGGACAAGAACAAGAAGATACACATGAAAGTGCCGTTGCACTTTTTTAATTCTGAAATTTGCCCAGGCGTAAAAGAAAGCGGCGGCATTATCAGCCATGTGATGAATGATCTGAATATCGCTTGTTTGCCAGCAGATTTGCCTGAGTTTATCGAAGTGGATCTGTCCACATTGGCCTTGGGTCACTCTATACACGTTTCGGACATGAAGCTGCCAAAAGGTGTGGAAGTGGCTGGCCACGGTCACGTTGGCGATGCGGTAGTGGCTACAGTGCAGATACCGCGCGGTGCAGTGGAAGCTGAAGCCGAAGCAACAGCAGCGACTGCCGCCGCAGCGGCTACCGCAACTACAGCGCCCGCAGCCGCAGGTGCTGCCGATTCCAAAGCGGGGGCAAAGCCTGCGGCTAAACCAGCAGCTAAACCAGCAGCTAAACCAGCTGACACCAAGAAATAAGGAAGGTTTTCTCCATTCAGCCTGCCATGCACATTATTGAAGCATGGCAGGCTTTTTTATTATGAGCGAAATAAAACTGATTGTTGGTTTAGGGAATCCCGGTCGGGAATATGAAGACACTCGTCACAACGCCGGCTTTTGGTGGGTGGACGAGTTCGCACGTTCACACCAAAATACTTTTAAAGCGGATAGCAAATTTCACGGTTTGCTTGCACGCAACCAAGCGCATGGCCGTGAAGTCATCCTGCTTAAGCCGCAGACCTTTATGAATGTCAGCGGTCGTGCAGTAGCGGCGCTGATGCACTTCTACAGAATTGCTGCGGATGAGATGCTGGTAGTGCATGATGAACTTGACTTGCCGCCGGGCAGCGCCAAGCTGAAGTTTGGCGGCGGACATGGTGGGCACAACGGTTTAAAGGACATCGTTGCTCATCTGGGCACTCACGATTTTTGGCGCTTACGCATAGGCATCGGCCACCCCGGTGAGCGCTCGGAAGTGGTCAATTATGTGCTGCATGAGCCGCGCCGCGAAGAAGCAGAATTAATTAAACAGGCTATGCAGCGTGCACAGACAGTTACAAATTTGATAATAGAAGGCAAGCTGGAAGCAGCGATGCTGAAGCTGCATAGTGTGTAAAAAATAATCCAACATCTCAATCAATGGCGTGGATATGGGCGGGGGTGACCTGTCCAGATTATTTTTTCAATAAATCTCGAATTTCAGTCAATAGTATTTCTTGTGCTGGCGGAGCTGCTGCAACTGCAGCTGCCTCTTTCTTTTTTAGGGTATTGATGCCTTTGATGACCATAAAAATAACTGCGGAAATGATTGTAAAATCTACTATGGTTTGAATAAATTTACCGTAGCTGATTACAACGGCTGGCACGGTTGAGGTGGCTTCCACCAGAGTCACTGCTAATTTTGAAAAATCTACTCCACCTATCATCACGCCAATGGGAGGCATAATGACATCCGTTACTAATGAGGAGACGATTTTACCAAAAGCAGCACCAATCACCACCCCAACGGCCATATCAATCACGTTTCCTTTGATGGCAAATTGCTTGAATTCATCTAGCATGCTCATGTTAAATCTCCTCTGATTTTTAATTCGATAGTGACCAAACTTTACGGTTGAAAAATAAATTCTGTACTTTGTGTTGCAGGGGGCAATGCCCCCTTACTTTTTGTGGCTGCATTGATGAAACATTCAGGTAACTCCCAATAATTTCTCGGCACATTTTATTCCGCTGATCGCGGCACCTTCAATCGTTGCTGGGTAATCGCCATGTATGTAATCCCCAGCCAGCAGCACATTGGGCAGTGGCGTGGTGAGTGGAGGCCGGTACATGTTCGCTTCGCAGGAAAAGGTGGCGCGTTTTTCGGCGATGACTTTGTGCCACAGTGGCACTGCCATTATTCCTAGGTGCTCACGCAGTTCGTGTGCAACTTTTTGCGCCAAGCGTTCTTGTTCCAATTCTTGATGAATACCTTTCGCGCTAATGACGGCGGCGATGAGGCCGTGTTGGCCTGCAATTTTCCCTTTGTCGAACAGCCATTGCGTATAGCACTGATCCAAGCCGAGCATGGGGTGTGGAAGACGTACTTGTTGCGGGTATTGCAGATACACGGTGTAAATGGGTTGGTGGGTGATGCTGTCTATTTGGGTGGCCACATTAGCCAGTTGTGGTAGCGGGCTTAGCAAGCGCGCAGCAGATGTGGGTGCCGTGGCACAGATGACAT
Source organism: Gallionellaceae bacterium (assembly GCA_031420875.1). GTDB lineage: Bacteria > Pseudomonadota > Gammaproteobacteria > Burkholderiales > Gallionellaceae > Nitrotoga. Next base: position 4,564 of record JANONO010000006.1, read on the forward strand.
GACTGAAGCGCCACGAACCTTGCGCGGTTACCAATTCAATCTGGTCGCTGTGCGGAATAATGGCTTCCACGCCGCAAGCGGTATGTATGCTTCCGCCACGATGTTTGACATATTCTGCCGCACGGTCTGGAAACAGCGCAGATAAATCCACACGCGGCAGCAACATATCGCTATCGGCGCGTGCTCCGTGCAAGCTGTCGCGCAGCACGTTCAGCAATATTTGTGCGGAAGCAATTTGTAGCGGTGTATTCAGCGCGGAGATACAGATCGGTTGCCACAACAATCGTATCAGCGTGTCGTCTTGCCGATATGCGCGCAAAAGATCGAGTGCAGCAATGTCATGTGACAGTGTGAATTTAATGCGGCGCATGGCCAGCATGAAATGCATGGCGCGCAATCGTTGTGCCAGTGACAAGCCTTGTGCCGTCAATAATCCGGCCAGCAGATGGAGTGGGGCGGGCAGGTGTGCAGCCTTCAATTCAAAGCGCTGATGCAAGGTAAGTTGCAGCGGCAGGCGCAGAAAATCGCGTTCAACATTTCCGCCGACTTGCTCGATCAAATTGAGCGTGTGGTGGTAACAGCCGAGCAGTATGTGCTGGCCGTTATCGAGTTGGGTGTCGTGATGCCACACGCCGCGCGCACGTCCGCCAAGCTGCTTGGCGCTTTCGAATACGGTGACGGGGATATTTTTTGCGGCGAGTGTGACAGCGGCGGCCATGCCCGCGTAGCCACCGCCGATAATGGCCGGGTTAATAGGTAGTCTCTCACGATTGCCCCCTCTACCGCTTGCGGGGTAACCAGCGACTTGTCCATCGCCTCTTGATGGCCTAGTCGAATGGCTAGTAGTTCCATCAGAGGGTTGGGGAGGGGGAGTGTCGTTTAGTTTCTGACCCACGTCTTCCATGCCAGCCACAGCTTACGTAGCGGAGTAAGTGAGATACGCTCTTGCAACACATGGCAGCCACTGGCAGAAATTTCATCCAGTGTGGCGCGATAAATTGCAGCCATGATGAGGCCGGTGCTTTGTGTTTTGTGGTCTGCGGCGGGCAGCAGATCAAATGCCTGCTGGTA
>JANONO010000007.1:0-1627 GCA_031420875.1 Gallionellaceae bacterium
GATTGCGCGTTGAGGATGCGCTGCTCCAGCTCCAGTAGGGGAATGGTAAGCGCGGTGGTCAGATGTGGAACCATGGTTTGTTGGGCTTTATAAAATGCCACATTGTAGCCCAGCCCGATATAAGCCGCCCACATGATAGAATGCGCGCCCTTCTAAGTTGTCAGGACGCCGTTCATGCTTTCCACCGCCAATATCACCATGCAGTTTGGTGCCAAGCCGCTATTTGAAAATGTTTCCGTGAAGTTCAGCGATGGCAATCGCTATGGCTTGATCGGCGCGAATGGTTGTGGCAAATCCACGTTCATGAAAATTCTCGGTGGTGACCTAGACCAAAGCTCCGGCAACGTCATGCTGGACCGGGGCGAGCGACTGGGCAAACTGCGTCAGGATCAATTTGGCTTTGAAGATGTTCGTGTGCTGGATGTGGTGATGATGGGTCACGCCGACATGTGGGAAGTGATGGCCGAGCGCGATGCGATTTATGCCAACCCCGATGCCAGCGAAGAAGATTATATGCACGCTGCCAACCTGGAAGCGAAGTTTGCCGAATTTGATGGCTATACCGCCGAGGCGCGCGCAGGCGAGCTGTTGCTGGGTGTGGGCATTGCGCTGGAGCTGCACCATGGGGCTATGCGCGCAGTGGCGCCCGGTTTCAAGCTGCGTGTGTTGCTGGCACAAGCACTTTTTTCTGACCCGGAAATTTTGTTGCTGGACGAGCCGACCAACAACCTCGATATCAATACCATACGTTGGCTGGAAGACATACTGAATGCGCGCAGCAGCACCATGGTCATCATCTCGCATGACCGTCACTTCTTGAACAGCGTGTGTACCCACATGGCCGATCTGGATTTCGGCAAGATCATGGTTTACCCCGGCACGTATGATGAATACATGCTGGCTTCTACTCAGGCGCGCGCGCAGCAATCGGCTGACAATGTCAAAGCCAAGGAAAAAATAGCAGAACTGAAAGCCTTCGTCGCACGTTTTTCCGCTAACGCCTCCAAAGCCAAGCAAGCCACTTCGCGCGCGCGCCAAATTGATAAAATAAAAGTCGAAGACATTAAACCTTCCAGCCGCCAATATCCTTTTATCCGCTTTGAATATGACGAGCGCGAAAAACTGCATCGCGTTGCGGTAGAGGTGCAGTACATGGCTAAAGGCTATGACCGCGTGTTATTTTCCAATGTTAATTTCCGCATTGATGCCGGTGAAAAAGTCGCCATCATCGGCCCCAACGGCATCGGTAAAACCACGCTGCTGCGCTGTTTGGCGGGCGATCTAGCGGCAGACACCGGCACCATTAAATGGGCGGACAAAGCCAAGATTGGCTATTACGCACAAGACCACGCCGCCGATTTTTCAGAAGATAACAGCATGATGGACTGGATGACCGATTGCCGCGGGCCGAATGATGATGACCAAATGGTGCGTGGCACTCTGGGCCGTTTGTTATTCTCCGGCGATGATGTCAAGAAAAAAGTAAAAGTGCTGTCGGGTGGCGAGCAGGGGCGTATGTTGTTCGGCAAATTAATGTTGCAAAAACCCAATGTGCTGTTGATGGACGAACCCACTAACCACCTTGACATGGAATCCATCGAATCACTCAACGGCTCATTGGAGAAAT
>JANONO010000008.1:0-3848 GCA_031420875.1 Gallionellaceae bacterium
CGCATTCACTGTTTGTGCCACCACCGGAATGCTGGCTAGCTTACCCACTGCATCGGTACTGGAGAGCAAGCGATCACGAAATTTAGTTTGGCCTTTTTTAAACTTGACTGCCTTAGCGCGCAGCATCAAGTGCGGGAAATCGAGTTGCAAGGGATGCGGCGGCACATAGGGACACTTAGACATAAAGCACATATCGCACAAATAGCATTGATCCACCACTTGCCAATAAACCGGTTTGGCTACGCTATCCAACTCGCCAGTTGGGCTGGCATCTATGGCGTCAAATAGCAGGGGAAAGGCATTGCATAAATTGAAGCAGCGACGGCAACCATGACACACATCGTAAACACGGTGCATCTCTTTGAACAAATTATCTTCGTCGTAAAACGCAGCGCTTTTCCAGTCTAACGGGTGGCGCTGCGGTGCCTCAAGATTGCCTTCTCGTGCTGTCATGCGTACCCCAGAACCAGAAAAGAACAAAGAAAAAGAAAACCCCGCACATTGCGTGCGGGGTGTTTGCTGCAATTTAGTCGGCTAAGCCGTCTAACGCTTTTTGGAAGCGATTAGCATGGGAACGCTCAGCCTTGGCCAAGGTCTCGAACCAATCAGCAATCTCGTCAAAACCTTCGCCGCGCGCAGCTTTGGCCATGCCGGGATACATATCGGTGTATTCGTGCGTTTCACCGGCGATAGCTGCTTTCAGATTGTTGCGCGAAGAGCCTATGGGCAAACCAGTTGCAGGATCGCCCGATTCTTCCAGATATTCCAGATGGCCATGAGCATGGCCTGTTTCACCTTCGGCAGTGGAACGGAATACTGCCGAAACGTCATTCTGTCCTTCCACATCGGCTTTTGCTGCAAAATACAAATAGCGGCGATTAGCTTGTGACTCCCCCGCAAATGCGGCTTTCAAATTTTCTTCGGTCTTGCTACCTTTTAGTTTCATCATAAGTCTCCTTAGGGATTAATTGATAAATTCCAGACTCTGGTAAATTCCAGACTCTGGAATGACCTGAAAATTATATTAGAACATCTCTAATAAAACAAGCTTCCCACTAATAAAATTAAGTTTATTAGTGAACACCAAATAATTCCACATCAAAAATCAATGCCGCATTGGGGGGGATCGCACCGCCTGCACCGCGCGCGCCATAACCCATTTCAGCGGGAATAATCAAGGTGCGCTGACCACCAATTTTCATGCCTGCCACGCCTTGGTCCCAGCCCTGAATCACGCGCCCTGCGCCCAATGGGAAAGAAAATTTATCGCCGCGATCACGTGAACTGTCAAATTTCGTGCCTTTGTTATCAGGTGCAGATGGGTCATAAAGCCAACCCGTGTAATGAACATCAACCGTCTTACCAGCAACGGCTTCAGTGCCAGTGCCAACTTTGCTATCTTTTTTTATCAGTGCGGTCACGGCGGTAGCCTCCTTGTTAGTCGCAGAAAAAGCGGGGGAAGTAGTTAAGACTAATGTCAAAATTGCTAAGCTAGAAAGAAGTGATGCCATCGTTTTTTGCATAATGATTTTCGTCCGGAAAGTTAAAAAAGCGGAAATAATTGTAGCATGATTTAGCATGCCTCTAAAAACACTAAATCGGGGCGTGAATTTACAGTGGTGGCAGCTCAAGTATGAAAGCTAGCTGCAAATACTGCTCAGTCAACTCAAGTGGTGACCGAGATGATTAAACAGGGTTAACCAAGGCGTGATATTAGCCGGGCGGGCTGGAGAGGCGATGAATCAGATCAGTTCTGGCGCACAGCAGGTCAATGATGTCATAACCGAGATTAGCAGCGCCATCAAGGAGCAAAGCGTGGCCACCGCAAACATAAGGGCACCTCTAAAAATCCAAACTCCGTCGCGATGCTGCGTTGCTCAATAAATTTTAACGCTTACATATCAAACATATGCAGCGCACTAAAATTTATTTCGCGCCTTGCCTAGCTTAGGATTTTGAATTTTTAGAGGCGCCCATAACCCGTAACGTCGAACGTGTGGCGCAGATGTCAGATGAAAGCCACGCCTCTTCTCAAGGTGCATCTTCTACTATTCTTCATTTGGCCGATCTGGCAGCCGAACTGGAAAATTCCGTATCAAAATTCAAGTCGTAATGCTTATTGCAACACTTCGCGCTCGATTTCTTCCACAGTGACGTGGCGCACATCGCGCCCCTTGACCATATACACCACATATTCCGACATATTCTTGGCGTGGTCACCAATGCGCTCAATGGCCTTGGCCACAAATAAAATTTCCAGTGCGGTAGAAATGGTGCGCGGGTCTTCCATCATAAAGGTAATCAGGTAGCGCATGATGGTGCGGAATTCCTCATCCACTTGCTCATCCTGTCGCACCACCTGCGCGGCGCAGGTCAAATCAAGGCGGGCAAAGGCATCCAGCGATTTGTGCAACATCTCCAGCGCCAGATTGGCAGCGTGTTTGACTTCGGTGTAACGCGGCAAGTTGATGCGTTGTTCGCGTTGCGACAGCAGCTTGCCCATGCGCGCAATTTTTTCTGCTTCGTCGCCGATGCGCTCTAGGTCGGTGATGGTTTTGATGACCGTCATTACCATACGCAGGTCGCCGGCAGCAGGCTGACGACGTGCAATGATCTGATTGCAGTTTTCGTCTATCTCCACCTCCATCGCATTGACACGATGATCGTCGGCAATCACGCGATTCATCAACGCCACGTCGCCGTTGACCAAGGCCTCGACCGCTAAGCGTATCTGGCTTTCCACCAGGCCGCCCATCTGCAACACACGCGCGCGCACGGCCTCAAGCTCGGCATCAAATTGTTTGGAGGTGTGTTCTGTGGATACCATCTGGAAATTCCTTATATGAGATAAAACATGCTGCAAATGTTACTGACTTACTATGACAAATTTGTTACCCATTAACCAGTAATCGTCTGTACGCCGTTGGCCGTTCCCAGCAACAACACGTCCGCTGCGCGGCGCGCAAACAGTCCATTGGTCACCACACCCGCAATGTTGTTCAGGACAGCTTCCAACTCTACCGGATTGACTATGCTCAAGCCATGCACGTCCAGAATCAGATTGCCATTGTCCGTGGTAAACCCCTCGCGCAACTGCGGCTGACCGCCCAGCACCACCAACTGCCGTGCCACATAACTGCGCGCCATAGGAATGACTTCAATCGGCAATGGGAATTTGCCGAGCACATCCACTAACTTACTCTGGTCGCATACGCAAATAAATTTCTTGCTCGCCGCAGCAACAATTTTTTCGCGCGTCAGTGCGCCGCCACCGCCCTTGACCATGTGCATATGGCGCGTAATTTCGTCCGCGCCATCCACATATACCGGCAGCGTACCCGCATCATTGAGCGACACCACCTTGATGCCATGCCCCTGCAAACGCTGGGCAGATGCCTCTGAGCTGGCCACCGCAGCGCGTACCTTGTGCTTGATCTTAGCCAACTCATCAATAAAATAATTGGCCGTCGAACCTGTGCCCACGCCTACGATGCAATCATCTGGCACATAGGCTATTGCCGCTAGTGCCACGGCGCGCTTTAATTCATCTTGTGTCAAAGCCATCCCCTTACCTATTTATTCTGTTATAAACCGCCGATTATTGCAGGAATTGAGGTTTTTAGAAACAGCCCCTCCTGCTTAGCCACAATTCCTGCTAATCTTGCGCTGATATTTTTTAGGTTATTTGCGATGAATGATTATTTGAAAAGCATCTTGAACGCCCGCGTTTATGACGTGGCGGTTGAAACCCCGTTAGAAGCCGCGCCCAATTTATCGGCGCGCATCGGCAATACGGTATTGCTGAAACGGGAGGATATGCAGCAGGTATTCTCGTTCAAACTGCGCGG
>JANONO010000009.1:0-3032 GCA_031420875.1 Gallionellaceae bacterium
CGCGAACCCAACACATCCTGCGCCGAGCTTTGTTGCTGGGCGGTGAAAAAAGTCATCATTACTGCGCCTAATCCGCCTAACACTACCAGCAAAAAAATGGCCGTGATCAGACTAAAGCCTGTTTGAATTTTATACATCATGGTTCGTTGCTGACATGCGCTACGTTGTAAAGTGTGACACTTTCGCCGCCTTGAGTGATGCTTAAATTCATGGTCACGATCCCGGTGCGTTCTGCCACTACGTTGGCTTGGTATGAAAAATTACACCCACCCGCACCGACAGCACCCACATTGTCGGCCAGCAATGCACTTCCTCTAGCTGCATTTTCGGGATCAACTAAGGCAATCAACTCCGCGATTGAATCTGTACTGCTTTGCAAACGCTGAATGGAATAGCCCCAGTAGCGCGTCAACGTACCGCCCCCACCCGCCACGGGCGCGCATACATAAGTAACGGGCGCAGTAAATACATGAAAACGATTGCCGGGCGATTCAAAGGGAAAGGGCAATGTGGTATTGGTAAAAGTAATTGCATTGCCGCCTGAAACAATAGCGCGTCTATTACATCCTTCATAGGCATCCGCACCGAGCGCAGCACATGCACCAGAACTGGCAATACCCAAGTTGTAAATAACCAAAAAGTCATTCGCGGATGCCGCGACTCCAGTCGGCCCCAATACTTCAAAGCTGGTATCGGTGGCATCGGTAAATCTCAGTTCGTTACCAGGAGGCCCCACGCGATAACGTCCGCCGCCTATGGTGGGGATAAACTCCAAATAAAAATTAGTGCCATCAGTGGCAACACGCACACTGTTCGGCAGTGCCAAGCGCAAATCGCGCGAAATGCGGCGCAAGGCGGTGTCTGCGATGTCGGTCATTGCCGCACGTCGTGCGCTATCCAGATAACCCTGCACCGGCGCTCGAATAAACATGGCAATCATGCCGCCTATGATGCCAGTGATGACTATCACCACGATCATTTCGATCAGCGTAAAACCTTTTGAGGGTGGAGGGGCGAGGATTTTTTTCATGGCACACTATTCGGTGAGTAACGGGTGCGATAACCATCCAGCACCACCGACTCATTATCTGGCCCGGTCACGGTGACGGTAATGCGTAAGGATTCCGTTTCCGCAATCGGTAGCGCACCACCTATGGCGGGAATAGCGGCTCCGACAATGTCTATACGGGCGTTATAGCCGCCGAGCGCGATTATTGGGTTATTGTTAATGTCGGTAATATCGCCATTGCCAGCCGGGTCACATCCCGCATTGGCCGCCGCATTGAGTTGGCATCCGTTATAGTCATTAACATTGTCAAATGGCGATGTATTCGAATAGCGCGTTTCATCTGCAGGCTGGGGAACAAACACCGTGTCTAACCCTAAACCCTCGACCCGTATCGAGCAGCTGCCTGCGCCCTGTATCGGGGATGCTGCGCTGGCCGCAGTGGGATCATCAGGATCGCAATATGTAAACGGCATTAACTCCACCTCCTCCAGCAGCGATTCGGCAACGGCCAGTGCTTGCTTGCGTAGCAGTGTATCCACACTGCGGTTCGTCACCCGGTTCATTACCGCCAGAATGCCGCCCAGCGCAACCCCCATAATCACGATGAACAGGATCAACTCAATCAGGCTGATGCCGCGTTCAGAGGACTGAGGACTGAGGACTGAAGACGGATGGTTGTCGCGCCTGGGTGGCGCAACTCTTCCAACTATTTGTTGAATTCGTGCTTCAGCACCTGCAAGCAGCTTGGGGTTCTGTTGATAAGCCATCAGGAGAAAAGTGCGGTTCGCCTCAATCTCTTGCAGCAAACAAAAATTTTGATCTGCGTTTAGCATTTTTGTGCCTGAATTTTTTTCAACTCTTCAATATCAATCTTATCTTTGCTGCGTCCAGTGTCTGTTTTCAGCGCAATTAAATGTTCAATCGAAGCCACAGGAATGCTAATCGCGCCGACTTCCACCATGATGGCGCTGTGCCGCAAATCAGCAAATGGAATCACGGGTCTAATTAAAATATCCAGCACAGTCGCCATTGTTTCAGCGCCACGCAGACTGAAGGCCAGCATGCCCTTTTCGCGAAACCACTGTTCGAGCAGATTCGGCTGTGCCAGCGCATCCAGTTGAACGGGCATCGTAGGACGCAGGCCGGATGCTTGGGCTGCGGACAGAAATCGTTGCAAGTTATCGCCATCCATCGCCAGCACCACGTCCACATCCATGGTGACCCGCTGATAGCCATGCAGCGCCACGGCCAGCCCTCCCACCAGTACGAACTCCACATCCGCATCAGCCAAGGTTTTGAGTAGGCCAAACATGCTCATGTTACACGACCACTTTGCAGTAAAACGGTCTTAAGGTGAATGAACATAACCTGTTTCCCGCTCGACAAAGATAGAAGCGCCATAGGTATTGACGGTGATGGTGGTTGGTAATACCAATATTCCGGCAGCCGTGTCACATGTTGCCGCAGTGGTGATGTCTCGCGGCCTGCCCAAACAATCGAAGCTCATGTTGCCAGCAGGGGGCGGGATAGCTGAAAAGGAGGCATTGTTGTTGCGAATCGTATAAGGCGTTTCTCCCGATGGGCTGGTTAATTGCGCTCCACAAGTATTACTCGCCCCCGTGGTTAAAGTCACTGTACCCGGAGTCGCATTAACTGCCGAGAATTCCACACACACAAAACGCCGCTGCGCTATCGCCGTCTTTTGCGCGTGACGCAAGGTGGCAATCACCTGATCGTGAAAGCCGCGGCTGGCAAATACATTACGATCAAAAAAACGGGGCGCGGCAACCGCCCCGATGATACCGAGGATAATGATGATGGTAATGAGCTCAACCAGAGTAAAGCCACGCACCTGATTATTGATGCGGCTATTCATTGCTGAAGCGCTTGGCATAGTTTTTCACATGGCGCAAAATTTCTATCAGCCTAGTGGCGGCAGAAAATGCATGGTTCAAGACTGCGGCTTGTAATTCGCTGTTGTCGGGGTAATCCCAAGATTCCAAATTATCAAGTCCGAAAGCAT
>JANONO010000010.1:0-4172 GCA_031420875.1 Gallionellaceae bacterium
ATCGCATCCGCAAAATACCGTCATAGACATAGGCGGCATTCCCTTGGGCGGGAATCAAATTCAAATTATTGCCGGCCCGTGCTCAGTAGAGACGCAAGAGAAAATGGATTTGTCCGCGAAATTTGTGCGCGAGGCCGGTTGTCGTTTGATGCGCGGCGGTGCCTTCAAGCCGCGTACCAGTCCCTACACATTTCAGGGCAAGGGCGTGGAAGGGCTGGACATATTCCGCAAAGCGGCTGACAAGCACAAGCTGCCCATCGTTACCGAATTGATGGATGCACGCATGCTGGATACCTTTTTGGAAAATAACGTGGACGTGATACAGATCGGCACGCGCAGCATGCAGAACTTCGATTTGCTCAAGGAGGTTGGGCGCACCAACAAGCCCGTTATTCTCAAGCGCGGCATGTCGGCTACCATTTCAGAATGGCTGATGGCGGCGGAATACATCGCCGCTGGTGGCAACCACAACATTATTTTTTGCGAGCGCGGCATTCGCACCTTTGAGACGTACTACCGCAACGTGCTGGATGTGACTGCAATTCCAGTGCTGAAAAAAGAAACTCACTTGCCGGTTATCGTTGACCCTTCACACGCTGGCGGCAAGGCGTGGATGGTGCCGGCCTTGTCACAAGCCGCCATTGCCGCAGGCGCGGACGGCCTGCTGGTTGAAATGCACCCTAACCCGTGCGAAGCCTGGTGTGATGCCGATCAAGCTCTCACGCCACAGGAATTAAAAAATCTGATGGGCACCTTGGGCGGCATTGCCAAAGTCATTGGGCGTACGCTTTAAAAAATACAAATATAGGGTGGGTTAGTGTCGAGGAACACATGTCTCAAGCACCATTCAAAAAAATTGTCATCTTCGGTGTCGGTCTGATCGGCGGCTCGTTCGCGCTGGCGTTGCGTAAAGCCAATGCAGTCGGAGAGGTAGTCGGGTTCGGACGTAGCGCACAAACCCTGCAACAAGCGCAGCAACTCGGCATCATCAATCGCATCGGGCAGGATGTAGCGGCTGAAGTCAGCGATGCTGATCTGGTGCTGCTCGCCACACCAGTCGGCCAGATGGCCGACATTATGGCAAGCATCGCGCCACATCTCGGCACGAATACTTTGGTTACCGATGGTGGCAGCACCAAATGCAATGTAGTGGACTACGCACGCTTGCATCTGAACAAACACATCAGCCACTTTGTTCCCGCCCATCCGATAGCAGGCGCTGAAAAAAGTGGCGCAGTGGCCGCACGCGCCGATTTATATCAAGCCAAGAAAGTGGTGCTGACACCGCTACCGGAAAATTCCGTAGATGGGGTGGCGCGGGTGAAGCAAGCGTGGGAATTATGCGGTGCATCAGTAAGTGAATTAACCGCACAGCAACATGACGAAGTCTTCGCCGCCGTTAGCCACTTGCCACACTTACTGTCGTTTGCGTTGGTGCATAACCTGGCACAACGTCCGAATCGCGATGTATTGCTTTCCTTTGCCGCCAGTGGCTTCCGCGACTTCACCCGAATTGCCGCCAGCTCGCCTGAAATGTGGCGCGACATCAGTCTGGCCAATCGCGATGCCCTTATGAGTGAATTGAAGCAATATGCAGATGAATTGTATGTTCTGTTTAAGGCGTTAGAAAACAAGGACGCAGACAAGCTGAACGAGATATTTCACTTAGCCAGCAAGGTACGTGGCAACTGGTCGCCAGAGTAAGCTAGCTCAAAATTGGGTATGTCGTAAACAGCGCCCCAATCCATAGCAGAATTTTGCGCTGGAAAATAGGGGAAATGAGCCAAGCCAAACGGTCATATCCCACCAAGGACATGTATATAACAAACGAATTGCGACGATGGAATTTTCTAGATTCCCTAGTCACCATGTAGCTCAACAACACATTCGAGGATGGCGCGTACGCTTGCCATAACCGGCTGCGCTACCGCAGCAACTGTTTCCATATGCACACCATCGTGGCTGCTACCGCGTCCGGCAGCATGATTCACCACTACGGCAATGGCGGCGTAGCTCAGGCCAAGCTCTTTTGCCAACGCGGCTTCCGGCATACCGGTCATGCCCACCATATCGGCGCCGTCTCGTTCCAGGCGATTGATCTCGGCTGCTGTTTCTAGGCGCGGCCCTTGAGTGGCGGCATATACTCCACCATCCATACATTTCACTTTGGCCAGTTTGGCGGCTTGCAAAATTTGCTGCCGTAATTTTGGATTATAGGGTTGAGTAAAATCAATGTGTGTGACCGGATGTTCCCGCCCATCGAAAAAAGTGAATGCACGTCCGCTGGTGTAGTCAATAATTTGATCGGGTAACACTATGCTTCCCGGCGACAGGTCGGCGCGAATGCCGCCAACTGCTGCCACAGATATGACTTGCTGGGCACCCTGATCCTGCAACGCCCACAAATTGGCGCGATAGTTCACCTCATGCGGCGGGATGGTGTGACCATAGCCGTGACGAGCGATGAACAGCACCTCGTGCTGCCGCAAACGGCCAAAGGTAATCGCGCCGGATGGCTCGCCGTAGGGCGTGCGCATCACTTGACGATGTGTTATTTCCAGATTGGCTAACTGCGTCAGCCCTGTTCCACCAATAATTGCTAGCATTTTATGTCCCCTTAACTGCGTAAATCGCGGGCAAATTTCGCCACGCACCTTGTATATCCATACCGTAACCAAATACGAAACGATCTGGGACTTCTACCCCGACAAAATCAGGGCATATAGGCTTGGCTTTCGCTTTATATTTATCGGCAAATACCGCACTATAAAACCCGGCTGCACCTAACTCCAACACTCGCATTTTGATCGCGGCCATGGTCTCGCCCTCATCGAGTATGTCATCCAGCACCAGCACCACCCTCCCCGCTAAATTTTCTCGCGGCTCTACTTTCCAGCGCAATGTTCCACCTTGTTGATCGTTGCCATAACGCGATACATGCACATAATCAAAATCGAGCGGAAAATTCAGCAAGGGTAATAATTGCCCGGTAAATACAACCGCGCCGCCCATCACCGACAACACCACTGGATGCATGTCCGCCAGTGCAAGATTAATTTCGTGCGCGATGCGTGTCACGGCTGCTTGCACTTCAGTTGCCGTGTGTATGATCTCGGCTTGTTGCAATGCGTCTTGCGCCTGCTGCCCGGTAAAAGTCATTTCCCTGAGAAAATCATTTGAAAGATGAAAATCATTTTAAGGTGGCCAAATAAGCGGCAAACCCATCACGTAGTTCAGGGTGTTTCAGCCCATAGGTTACGGTCGCCTTGAGGTAACCCAGCTTGGAGCCACAATCATAGCGCGTTCCATTAAAACGATAAGCCAGCATTTTTTCTTCTTTGATTAAGGCTGCAATGCCATCCGTTAACTGAATTTCACCCCCCGCACCCGCCTGTAAATTTTCCAGGTGATGAAAAATACGCGGTGTCAGAATATAGCGCCCAACGACTGCTAGTGTGGAAGGAGCGGTTTCAGGGCTGGGTTTTTCCACGATGCCATGTACCTGCTCTAACCCTGCTTGCACATGACTGCTGCTCACAATGCCGTATTGCGCGGTCTGCGAACGTGGCACATCCTGCACCCCCAACACGGAACAATGGTGCTGCTGATAAACATCCAACATTTGTTTGATGACGGATACCTCAGCGTCAATCAAATCGTCGGCCAAAATGACGGCAAAAGACTCATCCTGCACCACCGGCTGCGCGCATAACACGGCATGCCCCAAACCCAATGGCTCGGACTGACGTATGTAGATGCAGTTGATATGCGCGGGAATCACTTCGCGCACCAGGCGCAACAATTCCACTTTGTGACGCATCTCCAACTCGGCTTCCAGTTCGTAGGCTTTATCAAAATGATCCTCGATGGCGCGCTTGTTGCGCCCGGTAATAAACACCATGTCGGTAATGCCTGCCGCCACGGCCTCTTCCACCGCATATTGAATCAGCGGCTTATCCACCACCGGCATCATCTCCTTGGGGCTGGCCTTGGTCGCAGGTAGGAAGCGGCTACCCATGCCGGCAACGGGGAATACAGCTTTAGTTATTTTTTTCATACAGTCACAACTTTCTTCGCAGCCATTTCCACCGCCTTTTTAAGATTATCCATTTTTGTTTTGGCCTCTTGCATTTCGTTCTCAGCCGATTTCATTTCATCCAATAATCTCGGAA
>JANONO010000011.1:0-3359 GCA_031420875.1 Gallionellaceae bacterium
GCCTGATTAGCAAAAATGCCAAACATCAGTAAACATGCCGCCAGACCTGCTGTTGGTGGTTTTAAGTTCAGTAGTTTCATGAGTTCTCCATAATGTAAAGTTAAAAAGGGCTTCCGCAGCAATCAGCGCACTGCTTTTTGATACTATCACACACAAAAAACAAAACGCACCTTACGATGTCTGCTTCAACCACCGCGCCGCATCCAGCGCAAAGTAAGTCAATATCCCGTCCGCCCCAGCGCGCTTGAATGACAGCAAGGATTCCAGCACACAAGCTTCTTCATTCAGCCAGCCATTCTGCGCCGCAGCTTTGAGCATGGCGTATTCGCCGCTGACTTGATATACAAAAGTGGGGGCTTTGAATTCATCTTTAATGCGCCGCAAGATATCGAGATAAGGCATGCCCGGTTTAACCATGACCATGTCCGCGCCTTCTTGCAAATCCAGTCCCACCTCCCACAGCGCTTCGTCAGAATTGGCCGGATCCATCTGGTAAGTGTATTTGTTGCCCGCGCCTAAATTAGCGCTGGAGCCAACGGCATCGCGGAACGGGCCGTAGAAGCTGGAAGCATATTTGGCAGAGTAGGCCATGATGCGGGTGTGGATGTGGCCTTTTTGGTCGAGCGCGGCGCGCACCGCACCGATGCGTCCGTCCATCATGTCAGACGGGGCGACGACATCAACACCGGCTTGTGCGTGAACTTGTGCCTGCTGCACCAGCACGGCGATGGTCTCGTCGTTCATCGCATAGCCGCTGGCATCCAGCAGGCCATCTTGTCCGTGGCTGGTGTAAGGATCGAGGGCGATGTCGGTCATAATGCCGAGGTCGGGAAAATTTTTCTTGAGCGCGGCCACAACATGTGGCACCAAGCCATCCGGGTTGAAGGCTTCGCGCGCATCTTCGGTCTTGAGGGCTGCGCTGATGACCGGAAAAAGGGCCAACATGGGTATGCCCAGCTTGACGCACTCTTCCGCTTGAAACAGTAATTTATCCAGCGTTTGGCGCTTTACGCCGGGCATGGAGGCCACCGCTTCCTCGCGGTTTTTTCCTTCGAGCACGAATACCGGATAAATAAAATCTGCCGAAGTCAGCGTATGCTCACGCATCAGGTCGCGTGAGAAAGCATCACGCCTCATTCGGCGCATGCGCTTTTGTGGATATTGTCCGAGCGTAGTTAATTTTACATTTGTATTCATAATATAAGCGCCTAATATAGACTATATAAATTTATTTACGATTTTGTGGAACTCATTTCAAATTCCATTATCTGATGTAACAGATGACGCAAGTTATCACCCGTTTCTCCTCCCTGAACGGGTCGTCTTAATCCTAAAAGTTAAGACATTCTGCCCCCAGCTTCCCCCTTTAGCTGGGGGCATTTTTTTTGGCAAACCAGCCCGCAATTACCGCTTCTGCTTCATCCATCCCGATTTTTTTCAGACTGGAAAATAATTGTATCGTGCAATTCGGATAATTATCCGCGCAATGCGATTTAACTTGATTCAGCGTCAACGTCGCTTGCTGACGGCTGAGCTTGTCTGACTTGGTTAATAATATATGAACTGGCTTGTTGGTGGGCACAAACCAATCCAACATCCGCACATCCAATTCAGTCAATGGATGGCGCGAATCCATCACCAGCACCATGCCACACAAGGCTTCACGCGTTTGTAAATACTCACTCAACAAACCTTCCCAGTGTGCTTTTACATCGGGCGGAACTTTGGCATAACCATAGCCGGGCAAGTCCACCAGAAAACGATGCTCGCCCAGATCAAAATAATTGAGGTGCTGTGTGCGCCCCGGAGTCTTGCTGGTGTAAGCCAGGCGCACATGATTGGCCAAGGTGTTAAGGGCGCTCGACTTGCCCGCGTTAGAACGCCCGGCAAACGCCACTTCCAGACCGCCATGCAGCGGCAGATCGCGTAAATGGTTAACGGTGGTAAAAAAAGCTGCGCGTGAAAATAATCCCATTACCAAGCCGCGAAAATTTTGTCTGCCGCTGCCACGGTGGCCGCGATGTCGGCCTCGGTGTGCGCTGCTGAAACAAAGCCCGCTTCAAAAGCAGAAGGCGCGAGATAAACGCCCGCCCCCAACATGGCATGGAAGAAACGGTTAAAAGCCTCTTTGTTGCCCGCCATCACTTCGTTATAGCTGGTCGGCACGGCGTTGCTAAAATACAGACCGAACATGCCGCCTATGGATTGTGCGCAGAATGGAACATGGTGTTTCTTGGCGCTGGCGGTCAGCCCTTCGGTCAATTGTTTAGCCGACTGCGCCAGCCGTTCATAGAAACCAGGCGCTTGCACCAGCTTGAGCGTCGCTAGCCCGGCTGCGACTGCCACCGGATTGCCGGACAGCGTACCTGCTTGATACACAGGACCCAGCGGAGCCAGGCATTGCATGATGTCGCGCCGACCGCCAAAGGCTGCTGCGGGCATGCCGCCGCCCATCACTTTACCGAGCGTAACCAGGTCGGGCTTAATGTTGTAATAGCCATGTGCGCCTTGCAGACCGACGCGGAAACCAGTCATCACTTCGTCCAGAATGAGCACCGCGCCATGTTGAGTACACAGCCTGCGCAACGCTTCCAGAAATTCACGCTTGGGCGTAATCAAATTCATATTGCCTGCAACCGGCTCGACGATCACTGCGGCAACCTGCGCGCCGATCTCGGCAAAAGCCCGCTCCAATCCAGCCACATCGTTGTAGTCCAGCACCGTGGTTAGCGCGGCGATTTCTGCGGGCACACCGGACGAGCTTGGCTGGCCAAAGGTCAGCGCACCCGAGCCCGCCTTGACCAGCAAGCCATCGGAATGGCCGTGGTAACAGCCTTCAAATTTTATGATCTGGCTGCGCCCGGTAAAGCCGCGTGCCAAGCGGATCGCGGTCATGGTGGCTTCCGTGCCGGAGCTGACCAAGCGCACCATTTCCAGACTGGGCAACAGCTTGCATAACAGCTCTGCCATTTCCAATTCAGATGCAGTCGGCGCGCCGAAGCCCAAGCCTTGTGCGGCTGCATCCTGCACTGCTTTGACCACTGCAGGATGGCTGTGTCCAGCGATCATCGGCCCCCACGAGCCGACATAGTCTATGTAGCGTTTGTCATCCGCATCCCACACATAAGCGCCTTGGCCGCGCTTGAAAAACAGCGGTGTGCCGCCTACTGATTTGAAAGCCCGCACGGGCGAATTCACGCCGCCGGGAATAAGGCGTTGCGACTGTTCGAATAAATCCTGATTGCGTGAGCTCATAGCATTCTGTCCTGAATATAAAGTTTTGAAAAATTTTGTGCTGCGGCAGCAATGTCTGCCGCATCAAATAAATCCGAAATCACCGCCAGCGCATCTGCGCCCGC
>JANONO010000012.1:0-1768 GCA_031420875.1 Gallionellaceae bacterium
GCCGCGCTCACCCGTGCCCAGATTCTGCAACAAGCAGGTACGGCGATGTTGGCGCAGGCTAACCAATTGCCACAAGGTGTATTAGCTCTGTTACGTGGTTAAGTTTGACGATAACAACCCGGCCGGCGTGATCCGGCTGGGTTTTTAACTGCAACTGAAAACGGCTGTTGGTCTGCATTCGCAGGTGCGAATCCATTCACACCTGCGAATGCAGGCCAACAGCATAAAGTGTTAGCGGGTGGTTCCGTCAACGGCTGTTTCCAGATGCAAGGATTTTGATTGTAAGGAGAAGCAAAATGCTCATCTCAGATACCAATGGCAGCCTGGCTCAGGCTCCACAATCTCCCCGGCCCACTGGCAATAGTGCACCTACTTTCGTTGTTGAAGCACCCTCAAGTATTGCAGCCAAGCCAGCGCTTGCCGAACAGCAAGCCATGTCCGCCCAATTGCAAAACGTGGTGAATAACATCAACATGGCGCTGAAGCAGGCAAATAAAAACCTGGAATTCAGTGTGGATGAAAGCACTAAAATACCCGTGTTCCTTCTTACGGACACAGCAACCGGCGACTTGATCCGGCAATACCCGACGAAAGAGATGCTGGCTATTTCGCGCTCGATAGACCAGTACCAGCAAGGTTTACTGCTAAAACAAGAGGCTTAATTCAGCTCTAATGGAATGTTGGCTGGTTGTGTGCTGAGCGTAAAGTGTATGGCGATGGAGTTGCAAGGGTGCATACACCTGGAAAAACAGGGCGTAGGTCGGGCTTTAGCCCGACATGTCGGGTTGAAACCCAACCTACAGATGATGCCTCATTAAACAAGGAATAGATCATGGTAGTCAATGGACCCAGTCTGGATGTCAACAGTATCGTCAGTCAGTTGATGACGGTCGAGCGGCAGCCAATCAATAAGCTTAATGCCAGGGAAGGCAGCTTTCAGGCGAAGCTTTCTGCCTATGGTAGCGTCAAGGGCGCGGTGTCTGGTTTCCAGTCTGCCGTGCAGGGCTTGAATAGTGCCGGCAGATTTCAATCGCTCACCGCTACGCCTTCCGATGTCACCCTTTTTTCCGCTTCTGCCACCAACATCGCCGTGGCGGGTAGCTATTCACTGGAGGTGAGCAGTCTGGCGCAGGCGCAAAAGCTCGTCGCCGCCGGTCAAACCAGTAGCACCGCTGCGATCGGCGCGGGGGCCGCGACTACTGTTACCTTCGATTTTGGCACTATCAGCGGTGGTACCTTGACTGCGGGCGTTTACAGCGGCGCAGCCTTTGCATCGAACGGCATTGGCACCAAGAGTATCACCATAGACAGCAGCAATAATTCGCTGCAAGGCATCCGCGATGCGATCAACACAGCGAAGATGGGCGTGACCGCAACCATCATTAACGATGGCAGCGGCACGCCTTATCGCCTTGCGCTCTCGTCGGACAGTAATGGGGTGAGCAACAGCCTGAAAATCTCCGTGAGCGGCGATGCCACGGTGAGCAGCCTGCTGGCGCATGATCCGGCAGGTACGCAGAATCTGGCTGAAACCGTGAAGGCGCAAAATGCCAACTTCAAGGTGAACGGGGTGGCTATCAGCAAGACTTCCAACAGCGTTTCCGACGTGATTCAGGGGGTCACGCTGACGCTGAATAAAATCACCACTACACCGGCAACCCTGACGGTGGCGCGTGACACTGCTTCGGTCAGCAGCTCGATCGGCGGCTTCGTCAAGGCGTACAACGACCTGGCGGCAACGCTCAAAAATATTTCTGCTTATGACCCG
>JANONO010000013.1:0-9214 GCA_031420875.1 Gallionellaceae bacterium
GTTGAGCCCGCACTTCCGGTTGGGAAAGAGCAATACCGGGTTGTGATGGGTTGCCCAGAAACGGCGCAACACCTGCAAGGTGTTCTCCGGCAACGGCACAAAACGATCACGGTTGCCCTTGGCATTACGTACTTGCACCCGCATCCGATCCGCATCGATATCGCCAATACACAAGCGCAAACCTTCGCCCAGTCGCAGACCCAGGCTGTACAGCGTAAAGAAAAAAACGCGATAACTGAGCACGCGCGTCGCCATGAATATCTGCTGCGCCTGGGGCACGGTGAGAATATCCGGCAGCGTAAATGACGCGGGCGGCTTGACCAGATCTGCGCCCGGCCAAGGTTTATCCAACACCTTGGCATAATAAAACTTCAGCCCGTACAGATCGTGTTTGAGCGTACTCCAGGAAAGTGTATCGAGGATATGCACAAAATAGTCGGTCAGCTGGGGTTTGGTTAAATTATCAATCTGACAATTAAAATACGCGCCCGCCCGGCGTACGCCGTGCGAATACAACGCTATGGTTTTAGGCTGCATCCCGGCGAGCTTCAGGCAGTTCAGTAGCCGCTGATGGCTTTGCTCGAAATGAGCTGGAATTTGTGGCTTCATTTGCTTCATCCTCATGGTAAAGTACAAAAAAATCCCTTTCGGGGTGAGGATGAATTATGTTATTGAATCGGGTTGCTGAGGGGTGTTTCTCCGCGATAGCGGCTTCGTTCAACCCTGCGGTCAAGAGGGACGCCGCAAAAGCGCGGCGTCCCTCAACTTTACGATGATATTGCAATGGCGGGTGTGACCCGCCCTACGAATTATTTTACTTTGTGAAGTAGAAGCGAAATAAATACTTGAAAAGGCAGTCGCAGTGAAAATATTGATACTCGGTGCAGGGCAGGTAGGTTCAACTGTGGCGGAAAGTCTGGTTGGCGAAGCCAATGACATTACCATCGTTGATACTGATGTGGAAAAATTGCGACAACTGCAAGATCGCCTTGATTTACGCACCTTGGCCGGCAATGCTTCCCATCCTTCCGTTTTGCAGCAAGCGGGCATTGAGGATGCTGATATGTTGTTGGCAGTCACGCAAAGTGATGAGGTCAACATGGTGGCCTGCAAACTAGCCGCCAGCTTATATAACACCCCGACCAAAATTGCGCGCATTCGCGCCACCGATTATCTGGAACATCCTGAGATTTTCAGCAAGGAAAATTTCTGTGTTGATTTTTCCATTTGCCCGGAACAAATACTGACCGATTATATTTGCAAGCTGGTTGAATTCCCGGAAGCCTTGCAAGTGCTGGAGTTTGCCAACGGTTTTGTATCGCTGGTGGCGGTGCGCGTTTATAAAGGCGACCCCTTGGTGGGTAATGCTTTGCGAAATTTGCGCGCCCATATGCCGCAACAAATTGATGCGCGCGTGGCCGCAATTTTCCGCCAGGATAGGCCGATTATTCCAGAAGGCGACACCATCATCGAGGCGGATGATGAAATATTTTTTATTGCGGCAACCCAAAATATCCGTACCGTATTAAAAGAATTGCGTCAAAAAGATAAACCGGCCAAGCGTGTGATGATCGTGGGCGGCGGCAATATTGGACGCAGATTGGCGCGCTCTCTGGAACATAAGTATCAGGTTAAGCTCATCGAATATAACAAGAAGGTATGCACGCAACTGGCCAGTGAATTGTCAAATACGCTGGTTTTGAATGGCGATGGCACGGATGAAAAATTGCTGGCATCCGAACATACGGCGGATGTAGATGTGTTTTGCGCGCTGACCAACGATGATGAGAACAATATCATGTCAGCGCTGCTGGCCAAAAAAGGCGGGGCGCGCAAAGTGATTTCGCTGATTAACCGCAGTGCATATGTCGGGTTAGTGCAGGGCGGGCAAATTGATATTGCGCTATCACCGGCGCACGTTTCCATCGGTTCGCTACTGGCCTATGTGCGTCAGGGTGATGTGGCGGTTGTGCATTCTTTGCGGCGCGGCGCGGCAGAAGCGCTGGAATTGGTCGTGCATGGCGATGCTCAGTCATCAAAAATAGTGGGGCGACGTATAGATGAGATTGACCTGCCCAAGGGCGCGACCATCGGTGCAATTGTGCGCGACCAGCAAGTCATCATGGGGCATCACGACCGGGTGATTAAGGCGGACGACCATGTCATTGTGTTTGTTATTAACAAGAAAATGATCGGCAAGATTGAAAAATTGTTCCAAGTCGGCTTAGGATTTTTCTGATGCTGCGTTCGCTGACCGTCATTCACACGCTGGGTTTGATGTTAATCATGTTCAGCGCAACTTACCTCTTACCCATCATTACCTCGCTCATCTATCAGGATGGTCAATTGATAGACTTTCTTCTGGCCATGGGGATGACATTTTTTTCTGGCTGCCTGATGTGGCTGTTGACCCGCCGCTTTAAGGGCGAGCTGTCCATTCGCCACGGCTATTTGCTGGTGGTGTTGATGTGGACGACGATGCCAATTTTTGCGACGTTTCCGTTGTTGCTGGTGATAAACAATTTGTCATTTACTGACGCCTATTTTGAAACCATGTCCGGCATGACCACGACTGGCGCAACGGTGCTGACCTGGCTGGATGACTTACCCCCTTCCGTCAACCTGTGGCGGCATGAATTAAACTGGGTCGGAGGCATGGGCATTATCGTGTTGGCGGTTGCTGTTTTACCGCTGCTGGGTATAGGGGGGCGGCAGTTGTTCAAGGCTGAAACACCGGGCCCCATGAAGGATGCAGCACTGACTCCGCGCATTACTGAAACGGCACGAAATTTATGGCTGGTATATGGCGGCATTACTTTGGCCTGCATTGGAGCGCTAAAAATGGCCGGCATGTCATGGTTTGATGCGATTTGCCATGCTTTTGCCACTATGGGCTTGGGCGGGTTTTCCACCCATGATGCCAATATCGGCTATTTTAATTCGCCGCTGATTGAATTTGTTCTCATCGTTTTTATGCTGATCGCAGTAGTCAATTTCGCCACGCATTTTTTGGCCTGGCACGGCAAAAGCCTAGCTGTCTATCGGCATGACGCAGAGGCGGGTGCTACGCTCGGCTTGATACTGTCTAGTTGCGTAGGAATCGCGGCATTTTTGTGGTGGCAGGATGTTTACCCTGTATTCTGGACAGCGTTGCGCCATGCCAGCTTTAACCTTATTTCAATCGCCACCAGCTCCGGCTTTTCCAGTGTAGATTTTAATCAGTGGCCTATTTTTGCGCCGCTGTGGATGATGTTTCTGGCCTGCACCGTTGCTAGTTCCGGCTCTACTGGCGGCGGTATCAAGATGATTCGCACCCTGATTTTATTCAAGCAAGCCGGGCGCGAATTCATCAGATTGCTGCATCCGGCCTCGATTAACCCTATGAAAATTGGTGGTCGGGTGGTGGCGAACAACATTGTACTTTCAGTATTGGGGTTTATTTTTCTGTATTTTATGAGCGTGGTCATACTGACCTTTGTCCTGCTCATTAGTGGGCTGGATTTCGTTACCGCATTTTCAGCGGTGCTGGCATGTATCAATAATTTCGGCCCTGGTTTAGGACAAGTAGGGCCAGCCAGCAACTATAGCGCACTCACTAATTTTCAGACTTGGGTATGCACCTTGGCCATGTTGATCGGGCGGCTGGAAATCATTACCTTGTTGATTGTTTTTACGCCTCGTTTCTGGCAGCGTTAATGGAAATTAAAAAATCAGTTAACACGCACCGTGGAATGCGGTAGCATCCAAGTCCAAGGATTATTTGGCAGGATGCGTCAATGTGGGATGTACCATACATTAATTTCGGGAGATGAGCGTGGACGAGAACTTTCCACTATCGGGTATCAAGGTGGTGCTCATTGATGATAGCAATACCATACGTCGTAGCGGGGAAATTTTCCTAAAACAAGCTGGCTGCGAAGTCATATTGGCCGAGGATGGCTTTGACGGCCTGTCCAAAGTGGTTGATAACAGACCCCATGTGATATTCGTAGATGTCATGATGCCGCGCCTCGACGGCTACCAGACTTGCGCATTAATCAAAAGCCACCATGATTTCAAAAATACGCCAGTCATTATGCTGACCAGCAAGGACAGCTTGTTCGACCGCGCACGCGGCAAATTGGTCGGGTCGGATCAATATTTAACCAAACCCTTCAGCAAAAAAAGTTTGATCGAGGCAGTCATCACACACACACAGCAAACGCAGGGAGAGGAAAGCTATGGCCATTAAAAAGGTGCTGATTGTGGACGATTCGCCAACAGAGCGTCATATTATTGGGGAAATACTACGTAAGCATGGCCTGGAGGTGGTATTCGCGGAAGATGGTGAGGCTGGTGTGGCCATGGCCAAGTCGGAAATGCCAGACTTGATCGTCATGGATGTGGTGATGCCCGGTTTGAATGGTTTTCAGGCTACTCGTGCGATTACCAAAGATGCGGCGACGCAGCATATCCCAGTTATCTTGTGTACGACCAAGGGGCAAGAAACCGACAAAGTATGGGGGCTGCGGCAGGGTGCAAAAGATTATGTGTTGAAGCCAGTTGATGCCGCTGATTTACTCAGCAAGATTGCGTTGCTGGGATAAACCATGGCCAAGCGTTTCAGCCTGCGTGAATTTCAGCAAAAAATACTTGATCGCATTCAGCAAAAAGAAGTGGTCGGTGATCGCATTTCCACGCTGGGTATTCAGTTGGGACAAGATTACTGGTTAGTAGAAATGCAGGAGATTAGCGAAGTGTTGCCACTTTCGGACATTACCCCGGTGCATCTCACTCAACCTTGGTATCGCGGAATAGCCAACGTGCGTGGCAATTTGTATAGCATTTCTGATTTGGCGGCATTTATGGGCTTAGGCGAAACGCCGAACAGCATACAAACCCGAATTTTGCTGGTCAGCCCTAAATTCTCCTGCAATGCCGGGTTAATAGTGACGCGCGTAATGGGTCTTCGCGACACCAGAAATTGGAAATGCGAGGCTCAGGATGGTGAAACTCGCTACCAAGATGATCAGGGTCAGGTATGGCGTAAGGTCGAAGTGGCACAATTATTATTACAACCCGATTTTTTACAAATAGGGATATAAATTCTCTTTGAGAAGGAAAACAGAATGGCGTTCAGATCATCTACGGTTCAGCAACCCAAAGCGCTAAAAAAATTACAAGACGCAGCTGGGAAATTGGGGGTTGTGCCCCGCATATCGCTGCTGGATAGGCTGCCGGTGGCTAAGCAGATGCAAGTGTTAGGGGGTGCATTGCTAGGATTTCTATTGATTGTAGTCATCGCCGCCTACTTCGACAATCGCGCCGCTACGCATGGTACGCGCTATGTAGCGGAATCCTCCAGACTCCAGATGTTGTCGCAACGCATGGCTAAGGCCGCAGAGCGCAGCTTGTCCGGCGACCATCTGGCGTTTGAGGAATTAAACCAAAGCCGCGAAGCCGTGATTTCTGTATTGATGTTGCTCGACAAAGGAGATGGCGGCCTGCCAGCCACCAGTGGCAGGCCGCGCACAGTGTTGAATGAGCTGATGCAGCTTGCACAAAAGCCACTAGCTAACATGCTGACCGTGGAAGAAGGTCGTCCCGGCTTAGTTACCCTGAGTCGCGCGATAGAGGCGATTGATGCAGCCGGGCAAGAATTGCGTAGTCAGGCAAAGCAATTGGTGGCGCGCTCGGAAGGTGTGCAAAAAGAACGTGCAGTTCGCTTCAGTCTGTTGGTGGAGCATATCGCCAAGGATGCCACCTCGATGCTGGGTCAAATGACGACCGAGCAGGTAACGGTGTTAGGCGTGGATACCATAGAGGCGGGCGAAGTCTTGGCGACTTTCCCGACGACGGATCCGCTGATAAGCAGCATTGCTGACCTGTTCGATGGCTACCGTATTTCTGCCGAAGCAATTATTGGAAATGCGGTCAGCTTGCTCAACGCCAAGCAAGCGGGTAAGGCAATTTATGATGACAGCACACAATTACTGGTCTTGGCGCAGAAATTGACCGATGCCTATCCGTCCAGTGTATCCAACAGCATAGCCCGCTACGTGATGGGTGTTTCAGGTGCTTTGGTGTTGCTGCTGGTGATGTTGCTGGCTAAGGTTTATCGAGACGATGCCGGACGACGTACTTTGGAAGCTGAGCAGACCAACCGCCGCAATCAGGATGCCATCTTACGCTTGATGAATGAAATGGGAGATCTGGCCGACGGCGATTTGACCGTCAAGGCTACGGTATCAGAAGAGATTACCGGGGCGATTGCAGACTCGGTTAATTACACTACCGATGAGTTGCGAAAGTTGGTATCTGGCATTACCACCGTGTCCGAACAAGTGACTCGTGCGACAGGTGCGGCAGAGATTGTGTCAAAAGGTCTGCTGGTTGCGGCACAAAAACAATCGGCAGACATACGCAATGCGAGTGAAGCGGTAGGGCTAATCAGTAAATCCATACAAGAGGTAGATGCCAGCGCGACACAATCGCTGCAAGTAGCGCGCAGAACATTGGAGGTGACGGAAGAAGGCGCGCAAGCGGTGCAGAACACCATCATCGGCATGGACGAAATTCGTGAGCAAATCCAGGAGACTTCCAAGCGTATCAAACGGCTGGGCGAAAGCTCACAGGAGATTGGCGAAATCGTGGAATTGATTTCTGATATTACCGAACAAACGAACGTGCTGGCTTTGAATGCAGCCATACAAGCCGCTTCGGCGGGTGAAGCCGGGCGAGGCTTCTCGGTCGTGGCGAGCGAGGTGCAGCGCTTGGCGGAACGCTCGGCGGAAGCAACCAAGCAAATCAGCGCACTGGTCAAGACCATACAGGGCGACACCCAGGACACCATCGCGGCCATGGAAAAAAGTACGCAAGGGGTGGTGGAAGGAGCGAATTTGTCCAATGTCGCCGGTCAGTCCTTGCGTGAGATTGAAGAAGTTTCGCGCGAGCTGGCTGGTTTGATTAACAGCATTTCCGTATCCACCCAGGTACAGACAGATATGGCGCGTGAAGTAGCTGCCACCATGGTAGGCATTTTGGATATTACCGAACAGACGACGGAGGGCACTAAACGCACAGCCGACTCGGTACTAGAATTAGCCAACCTTGCCACCGGCCTGAAATCATCGGTATCCGGCTTCAAGCTGTGATCGGAGCGGACTTCATTACTAGCATGATCTGGGCGAAATTTGGACACATGCTTGATACATTGTGGGCGTCTCTAAAAATTCAAAATCCTAAGCGAGACAAGGCGCGAGCAAAAAATTGCGACGCCGCATATGTAGGATCTGTAAGGAGTAATTTTTTGTGAGTAACGCAGTATCGCAACGGAGTTTGGATTTTTAGAGATGCCCATGAATCATACCGCGCAATTTAATCCATTACCCCTGTTGTCAGTGAGACCTGGCATAACCAGTTCACTGGATCAGGTGGAACGTGACTTGGCTATTTACTTTGCCGCGCCAGAGCCCTCCTCCACTGCCTTGCAAAATGCGTTGGCGGAACTGCACCGTATTTGCGGCGTGTTACAAATTATTTCCCTGAAAGGGGTCGCTGTATATAGCAGTGAAATTGAAAAACTACTGCAAGAACTAGCTGCCGGGTCGCTGCCCCCATCACCCGCACAACGCGACATTATCCAGCGCTCGCTGGTGGCGCTTGCTCATTACCTCGATGCAGTCATTGAAGGCGCTAGCAATGCGCCATTGCGCTTGTTTCATCAATACCAAGAGTTGCAACAAACGCGCGGCGTAGAAATGTCGTTTGAAGTAGATCTTTTTTTTCCAGAATTACAGGTCGAATTACCACATTCTGTTTTAGGTGTGCCGCAAGAAAAAGATGTGCAACCGCGTATTAAAGCGGCGCGCAGCCAATACCAACAGGCTTTACTGAAATGGCTACGTCAGAATAATCCAGAAGAAGCCTTGCAGAGTATGCACACCGCAGTGCTGACGGTGATGTGTTGTGTGCCGCAAGATCAGCGCCGCGCTTTTTGGTGGGTTGCCGCCGGGCTGATTGATTGCCTGATTTTTGATGGCCTGCCACCCGGCATGAATGCCAAGGGCTTGCTCAGCCGCGTTGACATACAAATGAAATCCTTGCTGGAAGGAAGCCAGATTGACGCTCAGGTGACCACCTGCGAGATACTATATTTTCTGGCGCGCAGCCATGTCGTTAGCGAGCTGGTAGATAGCATTAAGCAAATTTATGCGCTGGATGATTATTTGCCCGATGAATCAGCACTACCCCAAAGTGAATCTGCAAAAATCCTCGATCAGATGCGTATCCAACTTGGAGCGGCGCGTGAGTTGTGGGAAAAATGTTTGCAGAGTGATGGTACATCTGCCGATGCTACACAGGCATGTCAGGATTTCATCAGCCAGATAGATCAATTGCGCGAACTGGCCGACAGCCTGGATCGCAATACCCTACAACTTTTATGCAACCAAATTCACGCGGGGGCGGCGCATTGCGACCAGCCAGAGCGTGCCCAGCGTATTGCTCAGGATATGGCGATGGCCTTGCTGTTGCTGGAAATCGGCATAGACCACTACAGCCATCTAGGCAGCGATTATCACGATCAGGCGCGGATATTGGGTCAGCGCCTGCAATCCAGCATGATGCGGATGCCGGAGGATAAAGAACAGTTTTCGGTGGTAGTCACGCTGCATTCCGAGATGGAAAAGCGCAAGATACTGGCTCCGCTGGCCGGCGAAATGCAGGGGAATTTGCAGCATGTGGAACAAGGTCTCAACGCATTTTTTGCTGATCCTAGTAAACGTGATGAAGTCATTCCGCTGGGTCGCTTGCTGCATCAAGTGCTGGCTGCCATGCACCTATTGGCACTGGATCAAGCTGAAACATTATTATTTGCCTTGCAGCAGGTTACTGAGCGCTATGCTGCCGGAAGGAATCCCGCACCTGCCGAAACGCGAGCCGTTGCTCTTGCGCTAAGCGCGATCGAAGCCTACGTGCAGAATTTGGCGCATGGGCAAAAATCGGATGTCGCGCCATTGGTTTCTGCGCTGAGAGTGATGGTGGCATCGCAACAAGCGCCCGCTCCTACCGTCAAACCTGCCAGCCCTGCGGCAGCGCCACCCATCACCACGACCACTCCTGCATCGGCTGTTGTGACGCCGCTATCCATCACCGCAACACCTGTCGCCGCAGCGCCTATCCCTGTGGAAGAAGACTTGGCCGAAGAAGAGCTGGCCGTGGAAGAGTTGGCCGA
>JANONO010000014.1:0-2247 GCA_031420875.1 Gallionellaceae bacterium
ATTGACGGGACAAGCTGTATCCGCAGCGCTTGGCGATGTAGTAGCTGCTGGCGACATCGTGAGGGCTATAACAGGACAGGATGTTACGGCATTCATTGGGTCGGTATCCGTTCTGTCCGCGGCCAACACATTCAGCCAGGAAGTAGAATTCCGTAAATTCTACATGCGCAAAGGTAAGAAATTGCTCATGTTTGACAGTGTGGGCCAGGCCGAGGCCTACACGCAAGCTGAAACACTGGCAGATGAAGCGATAGCCAAGGCTCACAAGACCTCTCGTCTGGCACGCAAGCGGCTCAGGACGCACATTGTTGCCGGCGCTTTACCAGCGCAGACGATCGACACTGATTGGCTGGCTGATATGATGATGCGCTTTGCCATCAATCTTGATTTACCGGCATTACTTGCAGAACAGGATTACAATGAAGTTATGCGGATTTACGCCATTGCGATGGCGATGCAAGAAGAAGATGAAGACATCGAACTTTTATTATTAATGAGCTGATATGACGCCACTTCAAGAGATGATTATGCGCATGGAGAGTAAGCGCGGGCAAGACTCCATGCAGCACAAGCCTGCGCCACTACGGCCAGACCAGTTAAAAGGCCGTGACGCGCTGACCGATTGGGCTATTGGAGTCGGTGAAAGAGGCACAAACCCATTGCAAGCTATGGCGAACTACTCGCAAGAGTTTCAGAATATGGAGCCTATGGATCAGGCTATGCAGATGTTGGGCGGTGGGATGGCTGGCACGTTCGCCGGTGTGGGAGCTAAATCGGCAATCAAGGCGATTCTGCTTACGGCGCAGATACTAAAGAAAGCCGGGATACCTGATCGTGAGATACACGCGCAAACAGGGTGGACGTTTGGCTTTGCTGATGGCAAGCCGCGATTTGAGATTGATGATAGCGCGGCAATGATTCGCAAAGATTTAAGCGAAAGCACAAACAAAGGAAAGTCTATCGGTGCTTTATTCAACAGTCTTGGTGAAAGTGGCAAGGTTGATGATATTTTGTATCATCCCGAATTGGCGGGTGCATATCCTAAAATCCCAGAAACCAATATAAAATTTGGCGGGATGGTTGATTCATCGTATGGCGGCAGTTTTGACAATAAAAGCAACACGGTAGGCCTGCAATGGAACGCATCACCACAACAGGCTCAATCAACCACTCTCCACGAACTCCAGCACGCCATCCAGCAGCGCGAGGGGTTTGCTAGGGGCGGGAGTCCTGATTCGGTCTTTAATTCAGGCATTGGGAAGGCGGGTAGAAATGAGCAGTTTGCATTCGCAAAGCAAGCGTATAACGAATCGCATAACCCCAGCGGCGACCCATTATTAACTGAGCTATTTTCAGGCTCAAAACCGTGGGAGGCTTTGACAGAACGTGAACAATTAGGATGGCTGGATCAAGGAAGAATGACGGCATACCGCCGCCTAGCCGGTGAAACCGAAGCCCGCCTTACTCAATCCCGCATGAACATGACCATGCCTGAACGACTGGCAAGCTACCCTCCTAGCATGTTCGATGTGCCAGTGGATCAGCAGATTGTGCGGGGGCTACTGGGTGAGGATATGGGGCCAGCGATGCAAACCGCCTACCACGGCTCCCCCCACAAGTTCGACAAATTCGATATGGACAAGATCGGCACGGGTGAGGGTGCGCAGGCTTACGGGCGTGGGTTGTATTTTGCGGATTCGCCTGATGTGGCGAAAGGTTATAAATATGTGAACGAGCGTGTCACTCCTTTTGGCTCTAAGTCTTCAAAATCTAATGAATCGACAAGGGACTGGATTGATAAGTTTGCGGATGGCGATCCTGATAAGGCTATGACTCTTACCAATGATAATTTAGCGAGACACACAAAGCTTGGAGACAATGGAGGGATGGCAGCAGATTTGCAACAAATTGAAGCCATAAAAGCAGTTAAAGCAGAAACAAATACACTCTACAAAGTAGACATCCCCGACGAATCCATAGCCAAAATGCTGGATTGGGATAAGCCGCTGAGTGGGCAACATCCTGATGTTCAGAATATATTGAGTAAAAATTATAAAATTGAGCCATATACAGCAGATGGATTATCACCAAATTTAAATGGCGCTGGTATTTACAAGGCATTGATGGGTTTTGAAGGAATGCCGCCATCTGACAAACTAAAACAGCTTGGCATCCCCGGTATCCGCTACCTTGACGGCTCATCCCGCACCGCTGGCGGCGGCACAAGCAATTACGTCCTATTTGATG
>JANONO010000015.1:0-2862 GCA_031420875.1 Gallionellaceae bacterium
TTTCTTGCAACAACTAGTCAGTCACTCAGCGTGGAGCAAGCAGGCATATGATCCACTAGCCAGCGCGCAAGCATTAAAACTATCACTGGCGCGGCTGCGCTACGTGACCCAACCGGGCAGCCTGGTTATTTTATTGAGCGACTTTGCCGATCTTGATCAGCAGGCCAGCGCGCAATTGGCGCAGTTAGCGCGCCGTAACGAACTGATGCTGGTGGATATACATGACGCGATGGAGCAAGAGTTGCCGCCGCCGGGGTCGTATCGGCTCAGTGACAGCAAAAATTTCATGACGCTGGCCACCGCTAACCCGCGTCTGCGCGAACAATATCGTGCGCGCTTTATGCAGCAGCAGGATGCGCTGCAACAATTATGCCGTCGGCACAAAATGAAATTATTCTCGTTGGATACCGCTGATGATCCATTGCGGGCATTGCAACGCGGGCTGGGAGTGCGGCGGTGAATCCTGATTTGAGTCCCCCGGATTTAAGCCAGCTACGCGACATTCACTTGCCCGCGCCCATCTCATGGTGGCCACCTGCGCCGGGGTGGTGGCTACTGGCTGGGCTCATTGTGGCAATTCTGATCGGACTGTTTGTTTGGTATCGCCGCCGTCAGCGCGATATTTGGCGGCGTATTGCGTTGGCCGAATTAGCTCATTTACGTCAGCAATATGCAGCGCACCCCACGGCTGCTCACAACATCATCGCTGAGCTTTCTGTGCTATTGCGCCGCGTGGCGATTAGTTGTTTTTCCCGTGCAGAAGTCGCCATGCTCAGCGGAGAAAAATGGCTGGCGTTTCTGGATCGCAATTTAGATGAATCGCTATTTCAATCGGAGCTAGGACGGCTGCTGGCTGTCGCACCCTATGCCCCGCATACAACCATCACACCGCAAGCGTTACATGGGTTA
Organism: Gallionellaceae bacterium; assembly: GCA_031420875.1. Lineage (GTDB taxonomy): Bacteria > Pseudomonadota > Gammaproteobacteria > Burkholderiales > Gallionellaceae > Nitrotoga. Next base: position 910 of record JANONO010000015.1, read on the forward strand.
TTTACAATGTGCGAAAGCTGGATCAACAAGCTGCCTAAACGAGGTAACAAATGATCCAGTTTGAATGGCTATGGATATTTGCCATCGCGCCCTTGCCCTTGCTACTGCGCTGGTTGCTGCCGCCCGCCGATGTCATTAAGGAAGCCGCGCTGCGCGTACCCAGTCTGACTCCTTTCGCTATTGATACCGGAATGCAAACCGGAAAATTTTCGCAGCGGCACTGGTTGATATGGCTAGCCTTGTTGGCTTGGTTGCTGTTGGTCTGCGCGGCAGCACGCCCGATCTGGCTGGGTGATCCGGTCGAGTTGCCAGTCAGCGGACGTGATTTGATGCTGGCCGTGGATACCTCCGGCAGCATGCAAACGCCGGATTTTGTGATACGCGGCCAACAGGTAAACCGGCTGGAGGCAGTCAAGGTGCTTGCCAATGATTTTATCGAGCGTCGAGTCGGTGATCGCATCGGCCTGATTTTGTTTGGCTCGCAGGCCTACATACAAACCCCGCTGACTTTTGATCGAAAAACGGTGCAGACCTTGTTGCAGGAATCCGCCATCGGCATTGCTGGTGAGCAGACCGCTATCGGTGATGCCATCGGGCTGGCAATCAAACGATTGTTGCAAAACAATCAAGGCAACAAAGTGCTGATCCTGTTAACCGATGGTGCCAGCAATGCGGGCGAGGTGCAGCCGCTCAAGGCAGCAGAGCTGGCGGCCAAGGAGGGGCTGACTATATATACCATAGGTGTAGGTGCGGATGAGATGATAGTCAATTCCATGTTCGGCACACAGCGCGTCAACCCTTCCGCCGATCTGGATGAAAAAACTTTAAGCGCAATCGCCAAAGCCACAGGCGGACGCTACTTCCGTGCACGTGATAGCAAACAGTTGAATCAAATTTACAGCGAGCTGGATAAATTGCAGCCAGTCACACAAGACAAGCAAACTTTCCGTCCGCAGCGCGCGTTGTTTTACTGGCCGTTGGGTTTGGCACTGTTTATTGCGGGCTTGCTGTCGATAATAATAGTGCGCAGGAGATAAGGCGATGGACATGGGGGCATCTCTAAAAATCCAAACTCCGTCGCGATGCTGCGTTGCTCAATAAATTTTAACGCTTACATTCCTGTCCTGAGCTCAGTCGAAGGGTCAAACATATGCGGCGCGCTAAAATTTATTTCGCGCCTTGCCTAGCTTAGGATTTTGAATTTTTAGAGGTACCCTTTGATCGTTCCCACGCTCCGCGTGGTAACGTTGCTCTAACCGCTCTGCGGTACTTGAGACCAAGGTGTTGGCATGACATTTTTGGACGCAGAGCGTCAGCAAACACGTTCCCACGCGGAGCATGGGAACGATAATCAAGAGGATTGTTATGAACAAAAATTTTCATGTCCGCAAGGTTGCGGTTCTCGGCGCGGGCGTGATGGGCGCGCAGATCGCGGCGCATCTGGTCAACGCCAACGTGGAGACTTTGCTGTTCGAGTTGCCCGCCAAGGAAGGCGATCCCAACAGCAATGTGAAAAAAGCGCTTGAAGGACTGAAATAACTCGACCCCAACCCGCTCGCTTCGCCCGTCAAACTAAGCTGCATCCAGCCCGCCAATTATGAGCAGAACCTGGAATTACTGCGTGATTGTGACCTGGTGATTGAGGCGAATGCCGAGCGCATAGACTGGAAATCTGATCTTTATCGCAAGGTCGCCCCTTTCCTCGGCGTACACAGCATTTTTGCCAGCAACACTTCCGGCCTGTCCATCAATCAATTGGCGCAGGCCTTTCCCGAAGCGCAACGCCACCGTTTTTGCGGCATTCATTTTTTCAATCCGCCGCGCTATATGCACCTGGTCGAACTGATCCCCTGTGCGGCCACGGATGGCACGCTGCTGGATCGTTTGGAAGAGTTTCTCGTCTCTACCTTGGGCAAAGGCGTGGTGCGCGCCAAAGACACGCCCAATTTCGTC
>JANONO010000016.1:0-1592 GCA_031420875.1 Gallionellaceae bacterium
TCCATCGGCGGCGCACTGAGCGTTTACCAGAGCTTGCGCGATAGCCGGGTGCGCGGCCTGTTCTTGTTTTCTCCTGCAATCAGGATCACGCGAATGGCGGCATTGGCTAACCTGCACAAGCTGTATAGCTGGCTGATACCGTCCGCCAAGTGGGTGGAAATCATGCCCGATCGGGACATCTATAAGTATGAATCATTCACCAAGCATGCCGCTGCACAGACGCACGCGCTGACCAGGGAGCTGGGCGCTCGATTGCGGCAGCATGAGTTGGACATTCCGGTATTCACCGCTGCCAGTGAAGATGATGCAAAAGTCAACACATCGGCTATTCTGGAATTCATGACGCATGCGCGTCACCCATCCAGCAAGCTGGTGCTTTACACCACCGATCCGAAAAAATATCCGCCCGGTTTCCCGGCGGAGCAATTGGAATTAGTGAATAGTGCCGTACCCGAACAGAAAATATTAAGTTCCGCACACACGGCGATTGTGCTGCCTGCCGATGATATTCACTATGGGGCGCGTGGAGAGTATTCAAATTGTATGCATTATTATCCGGACGATATGGAAAAATATGATGCGTGCATCAACAACCCCGCAGCAGATTTTCAAGGCGAGATAACCGGGGAGAACCTCAAAGCCGGTATCCTGCGCCGCTTGATGTACAACCCGAATTTTGCGGCGCTTAAAGTTTCCATGAAGCGATTCATTGATGATCTGCCATGATTAAACCCATGATCTTCGCCCACCGTGGCGCCAACAAGGAAGCGGCGGAAAACACACGCTCCGCATTTGACCGGGCGCTAGCTTATGCTATTGATGGCATAGAGACTGACGTGCAGCTTAGCCGCGACGAAGTGGCTGTGCTGTGGCACGACCGCTTTCTCGGCAAAGTCGGCTTACCTGACAAGCACATTGATGACTTCGATTATGCCCAGTTGCAGGCCATGAATTTTGCCGCACATTTCTCTTCCGCAAACAAAGCGGAAAGCATCATGACCCTGCAGCAGTTCCTTGATGCTTACCGCAGGCACTGCCGCTTGCTGATCGAAATCAAAAACCGCGAATGGGAACCCTTCTCCCGCCATGAAATTAAAGTTCGCCAAACGCTGGATATGGTTGGAGCGGACGCTGACGATGCGATCATGGTTTCCTCATTCAATCTGGCCAGCCTGGTCTATGCTCAGCAACACCGTCCTGGATTTCCACTGGTGTATAACTTTGAAGACGATCAGACCTTTGCCGATGCGCAGCGCGTTCTGACCGAACACGCTTTTCTGCACGGCCTGTGTCTGCCCATTGCCACCCTGGACGACGCATTGGTCGGGCTGCTGCGCGGCTACGGCAAATGTATTGCTGTTTACACCTGCAATAGCGACGAGGAAATAAATAAGGCGCTGCACTTAAATGTTGACATTCTGATCAGCGATGTGCCACAAAAAGCACTGCAGATGAGAGATAAATGAACCCCAGCAATCAAACCTCCCCCTTTTTCAAAGGGGGAAGGCAATTGAATTTTCTAATGGAAAATCTCGGCTTATGGCTGCCATGGACGACAAAGATAATCAGCCAAAACTGCGCATAGACAAATG
>JANONO010000017.1:0-1885 GCA_031420875.1 Gallionellaceae bacterium
TTCCGGGCAAACAGAAAGCGGCGCATCGCTCATCTTCTGCAACACGTCTTGCTGCAAGTCACAACTGGAACAACGATAAACATAAATAGGCATAACATGCCCCCAAGGGGTAATTTACAAAGTGGTGATTTACAAAGGGGCACATTATACATCAGGGCAGCAATCATCCGGCAAAACAAGGCCGATAGCGACAGAACAAGTTACAGTGAAGCGCGATATAATCCGCCCAATCAACAATGGAGAATAATATGTACCAACACATCAAAGTACCCGCCATCGGCCAGAAAATCACCGTCAATAAAGATCACACACTGAATGTCCCAGATCAACCCATCATTCCCTTTATTGAAGGCGATGGTACGGGTGTGGACATCACGCCGCCCATGATTAAGGTGGTGGATGCGGCCGTAGCCAAGGCTTATGGCGGAAAAAAGAAAATTGCCTGGATGGAGGTCTATGCAGGTGAGAAGGCGGTTAAGGTATATGGCAACGATACTTGGCTACCGGATGAAACAGTGCAGGCGGTACGCGAGCATGTGATCTCCATCAAAGGCCCGTTGACCACGCCCACATCCGGCGGCATGCGTTCGCTCAACGTGGCGCTGCGTCAGTTGCTTGATCTTTACGTTTGTTTGCGTCCAGTGCGCTGGTTTGCAGGTGTGCCCAGCCCGGTTAAGGAGCCGCACAAAGTTGACATGGTGATCTTCCGCGAAAACACCGAAGACATTTATGCCGGCATCGAGTGGCCAGCCGGCTCTGCCGAAGCGAAGAAGGTGATCGCGTTTCTGCAAAATGAAATGAAGGTGACCAAAATTCGTTTTCCGGAAACGTCGGCCATCGGCATCAAGCCGGTATCGGTTGAAGGCAGCGAGCGCCTGATCCGCCGCGCCATCCAATACGCCATAGATAACGGGCGCAAGTCGGTGACGCTGGTACACAAAGGCAACATCATGAAGTTCACCGAGGGTGGCTTCAAAAATTGGGGTTATGAACTGGCCAAGCGCGAATTCGGTGGCGTGGAAATTGATGGCGGGCCGTGGGTTAAATTGCCGAATGGAATTGTGATTAAAGACGTGATCGCCGATGCTTTCTTGCAACAAATTTTGCTGCGCCCGGCGGAATACGACGTGATCGCCACTTTGAATCTGAACGGCGACTACATTTCCGATGCGCTGGCAGCAGAAGTCGGCGGCATCGGCATTGCGCCGGGCGCTAACCTGTCCGACACGGTAGCCATGTTCGAAGCAACGCACGGCACCGCACCCAAATATGCGGGCAAGGATTACGTCAATCCGGGTTCGTTAATTTTATCGGCGGAAATGATGCTGCGCCATCTGGGCTGGCTGGAGGCTGCAGATTTAATCATCAAGGGCATGAACGGGGCGCTGGCTGCCCGGACGGTCACTTACGATTTTGCTAGGCTGATGGATGGCGCGACTGAAGTGAAGTGCTCAGCATTCGGCGAGGCGATCATTAAAAAAATGTAATTCTATCGGTGGGTCAATTTGAAAAGGAGAATCAAATGCACAATTTAAGAACCATAGCAGCTGTAATAGCACTTGCTTCAAGTTCACTGGTGGCAACTCTTGCGTTGGCCGCAGAGCCAAATATGGAGGGTCATATTTCTATTGTTCCGTCTGAAATCAAATGGAACGATGCTCCCTCTATTGGTCTCGGCGCCAAGATTGCAGTGTTGGAAGGTAATCTAAAGGAAGCCGTGCCGTTTACGATGCGCATCAAGTTACCCCCCAATTTCAAGGTGCCCGCACACACTCATCCTGTATTTGAGCGAGTCACGGTGATATCCGGGGTTTTCAATTTGGGTATAGGGGAGCAGTTCGATTCCGCCAAAGCCAAAGCTTATCCGGCTGGCAGCGTCACCATG
>JANONO010000018.1:0-2069 GCA_031420875.1 Gallionellaceae bacterium
CGTACACTTGCTTGAATAAACTGGCATATGTGCTGGCGCATATTTTTGTCATCACAGTTTTAATATCTGGATTGTTCATTTCGTTCGGATTCAAGAATGGCAGCTTGGCTTGTTCCACCAGATTGAGTGCGCGTCCATCCAAAAATTGCCCGCCAAAAGTGCCATTCGCGCTTGAAGAAAAATCGATAGAGGAGGCTTGATACGCTATCGATGGAGCATTTCTGCGACCAAATCTCCCTGCCACCACACCCTCGGAGGTGGGTAAGAATTGATCCGGGTCAGCAAACCCCGTAGCAGGATTATGGCAAGAAGCGCAGGATTGCCCAATGGGCGTGGAAAGATTGGTATCAAAAAAGATTAATTTCCCCAATTCTTCCTTGGGGGTAAGTGCCGCATGGCTGGTTGATGCCAATGCGAGCAAGCTTAGTCCGGTGAGTGTAGATAACAGCAGCTTCTTGTTCATTTTTCGTCCCCCTTTAAAGTTATAAAACTAGAAAAATTGCCCAGATTATTTGCTCGCCCCTTGGTAAAGGAGCATGGCAACGAATAGTGGCTAAGCAATAATTATACCCGCCATTCAAAAACATCAAATTATTGGCAAGTGAATGAATATCTTGTAGCGATGATGTATTTTCATCCTGTGCACACTCACATTTATTACCAACACGAGAAAATCAGTCTGAAATGTGAGAATTAACTTCCCCCAGACCTAGAATACGGCTATCTTCCGCGCAGTCGCCAAACTTTAAAACTCACCCCATGAATGAAGCACGTTTAGAAAAAATAGAAGCAAAAATCACCTTTCAGGAAGACCTGGTCGAGGAGCTGAATAAAACGGTTTATCTGCAACAACAAAAGCTGGATCGTCTTGCCGCGATTTGTGAAGCGCTCACTAGATACATTCAATCACTGGATGAAGTGGGGCATGAAGGCAAGCCTGCCAGCGAAAGGCCGCCACATTATTAGCACACGCGGCCAAGCATGCCGAGCTACGCCCCGATTTATACGTCTGAAAATACCAACCTTAAACTATCAACCATGCTGAACAAACTGAACAACTTCCTCTCTACTCTCATCACCCCCGCCAATGACGAGGCTCGCCCCGAACACACGCTGCAACTGGCAACTGCTGTGCTAATGATCGAGGTCATGCGGTCGGATGCCGAGAGCACGGACGAAGAGCGGGCTACGGTGCTGAAAATTCTCAAGGAACAATTTAATCTGCCGGATGCAGAAGTAGCGCAACTATCCGAACTGGGACACCAAACGGCAAAGGCTGCAAATGACTTTCACCAGTTTACTTCGCTCATCAACCGCGAACTGGAATTGTCCGAAAAGATTCGCATCATTGAAACCATGTGGCAAGTTGCTTATGCCGACGGGAAAATCAGCGCGCATGAAAACCATTTAATGCGAAGGATAGCCGACTTGCTTCATATTTCGCACGGGGACTACATTGCCGCCAAAATGCGCGCCCAGCCTGTTGACCTGAAGTAATGATGGGGAGTGGCTAAACATTTTCTAGTTGGCATTGATTAGAAACCATGTGCCGAACGAGATCGGATCATTCGGATTATGATAAGGACATCTCTAAAAATTCACATTTTGTCACTCCCGATAAGGGGGGGTCCAGTTAAATCAACAAGCTGGATTCCCGCCTGCGCGGGAATGACGAATTTTTAGAGGTGTCCATAAGTGGATTGACGACTCAAGAAGAGAACCCGCCATGCTCAAACTTTACTACGTCCCCGGTACTTGTGCGCTGTGCCCGCATATTATCCTGCATGAAGCCGGTGTCAGCTTTGCTACCGAGAAAGTAAACCCCAAAGACAAGACCACCGAAAGCGGCCAGGACCACACCGCCATCAACCCCCAAGGCTACGTGCCTGCTCTGGTGATGAATTATGGCGGGCTGCTAACCGAGGTCGCGGTGGTCGTGCAATACATTGCCGATCTCGTCCCCGACAAAAAATTAGCGCCACGAGTCGGCACACTAGAGCGCTATCGCTTGCAGGAATGGCTGATTTTTATCTCCAGCGAAATTCACAAGAGCTACAGCCCGCTGTTCA
>JANONO010000019.1:0-1805 GCA_031420875.1 Gallionellaceae bacterium
AAGCTGGCCGAAATAATCAAAGCCGCGCCTATAAATTCACGTGCCCCCATCTCCTCCCCGGCCAGAAAATAGGCCGCTAGCGCGGCGAACACCAGTTCGGACAAGAACAGGACGATGGCCTGATTGGCAGGCAAATGGGTCAACCCATACTGAACCGAAAGACTGGTGGCGCATAGAACCAGCCCGATTAGCGCCAACAAAACCCATGAATCGGTGGCGATACTCTGCACTTGAGGCAATAGATCGCCGTGATAAAGCAGCGATAAGCCAGTCAGCAATACCGTTCCGAACCAGACAGCCGTCGCCTTAAAATTGACACTCAAATGCTGTGTGCGGCGCACCAATACATTCAGCAAGGAAAAACTCATCCCCGCCGACAGACCTATCCATTCCGCCCGATTCTGCGGCAGCGGCAAACCACGCTGCGTATTCCACAACATCACGAAGGCACCACACAATGACAGCACGACAATGGCATAACCGTAGCCATTTAATTTCTCTCCGAGCAGCCAGCGCGATAACAAGACCGTCCACAGAGGCGCGAGATAAAACAGCAGCAGCACGCGCATCACCTCGCCATCCAACACCGCCAGCACATAGCCGAAATTGGTCCAGCCCGCAGCCGCAATCAAAGCGACACCCCACCAACCGGCAACTCTTAATTCGCGCCACACCGGCCCCACCACCAACAGGCCGAGCACCAGCGCGATGGTATAGCTGAGCAAGGTTGCCAATTCGCCGGAAACCCCCGCCTCTTGCAACACACGGTAGGGATACCACATCAAGCCCCACACCAGAGCGCCGCTCAACACGCCGCAGACTGCTAAAATTTTTTGTTTTGATGACACTCGTTGCACCTTATATAATCTCGATCTTGAATGTGCTGTGATGCCCAGAAACAATCCCGAAAATATGAATCCAGATCTCGACCGTTTGCAGCCTTACCCATTCCAAAAACTTTCTGCGCTGTTGTGCGAAGTCACACCCAACCCAGACTACACCCCCATCAGCCTGCACATCGGTGAGCCCAAGCACGCCACGCCGCCTTTTATTCGCGATGCACTCAGTGCCAATCTGGCGGGACTGGCGAATTATCCCACAACCGCTGGCAGCGATAATCTGCGCGCCAGCATTTGTGATTGGCTTGCGCGCCGCTATCGCCAGCCTGCGTTAAACGCAAAGACTCAGGTGCTGCCGGTGAATGGCAGCCGCGAAGCGCTGTTTTCCTTCGCGCAAGCAGTGATAGATCGCACACGAGATCATGCAGCAGTCATTTGCCCCAACCCCTTCTACCAAATTTATGAAGGTGCTGCTTTGCTAGCCGGTGCAACACCCCATTTCCTCAACTCATTACCAGAAAATAATTACGCACCCGACTATAGCCAACTGCCACAAGAAGTGTGGCAACGCACTCAACTCATCTATGTGTGCTCCCCAGACAATCCGACTGGGCGCGTGATGAAGCTTGCGGAATGGCAGGCGTTATTTGAATTATCCGACCGTCACAACTTTGTGATTGCGGCGGATGAATGTTATTCGGAAATCTATTTCGACACGCCGCCCTTGGGCGCGCTGCAAGCCGCGCACTCACTGGGCAGAACAGATTATCGAAATTTAATCATATTCTCCAGCCTGTCCAAGCGCTCCAATGTGCCGGGACTGCGCTCCGGCTTTGTTGCGGGGGATGCGAAAATTCTGGAAAAATTCACGCTCTATCGCACTTATCACGGCTGCGCGATGAACCCGGCGGTGCAAGCGGCCAGCACCGCCGCATGGCAGGATGAGGAACATGCGGCTGAGAACCG
>JANONO010000020.1:0-2299 GCA_031420875.1 Gallionellaceae bacterium
AATATCTGCCGGATTTCAAGTAGCGTGAAGCCACATTCCTTCAATAGCTGAATATGATGTAAACGCTCCAGCACAGCCAAGGGATAATTCTTGTAACCATTGTCGGCTCGTTTATCTGTGGCCACCGAGACCAGCGCCAGTTTTTCATAGTAACGGATCGTGTCGTGTGAAAAACCGGAGCGTTTAGCAAGTTCACCGATTAACATGATTTCTCCCTGTAGTTGCTAAGTACGTGGTGCAAACATAATGATGGCCATTCCAAGCAAGGCGATGCTTGCACCCAAAACATCCCAAAGGTGAGGCCGCTCACCATCCACCAGCCATAGCCACAACAGCGCTGTCGCAACATATACACCACCGTAAGCTGCATAGACGCGACCAGCCGCCGTGGGATGCAGGGTGAGCAACCATACGAACAACGCAAGCGATGCCGCAGCGGGAATGAGTACCCAAACAGGTGCGCGATTTTGCAGCCATAGATAGGGTAAATAACAACCCACTATTTCTGCTAGAGCCGTCGCGACGAATAATCCGCTTGTGGTCAGTGCATTCATTGATTGTAGTCAGACTAAGAAATTGTTGGGGCACTCAACTTAAAGATGAACAGCTCTGCGTTGGTTGCGGGCAAGATGACAGCACTCCCATTGTCAGTCCCATGCTGCTATACAACTCAACGGAGTCATGCCAAGCCTAGTATGAACACATCAGACTTCCCTAAGCTTTGGCCGCCATCAATTTTTCATACTTGGCCTGAAGTTGTTCTTTGCTTTCCACATACAATTGATCGAGCGGAATGCAATCCACTGGGCATACTTCCACACACTGCGGCGTGTCATAATGCCCCACGCACTCGGTGCATTTTTTGGGGTCTATGACATAAATAATTTCACCTTGCGAAATGGCGTCGTTCGGGCATTCTGGCTCACACACATCGCAATTGATACATTCGTCGGTAATAATCAAAGACACGCTTTTTCCCTAATCTTAAGTAAATTTTTTGGCAGTCAATCTGGCCGCCACCGAAGGTGACACGAATTTACCCACGTCTCCACCGAAGCGCGCGATTTCGCGCACCATGCTGGCGGAGATGAAAGTATATTGTTCGGCTGGAGTTAAAAACACGGTTTCAACATCGGGATGCAGGCTGCGATTCATGCCGGCCATTTGAAATTCATATTCAAAATCGGACACCGCACGCAAGCCGCGCAACACCGCACGCGCATTTTGTGCGCGTACATAATTCATCAGCAAGCCATCAAAACCGTCAACGCGCACATTGTCATAACTGGCAAAAATTTCTCGCGCCATCGCCACCCGTTCATCAAGGGTAAACATGGTTTGGCTGCGACTAGTTGCCACGGCCACTACCACTTCGCCAAACAGCCCGGCGGCGCGGCGTACCACGTCTTCATGGCCGCGTGTCAGCGGATCAAATGTGCCCGGATAAACAACTTTAATCATGCAGCCTCACCTTCACATTGCAGCAGTTGATAATGCACTTTGCCCGCCCTGGCACTTTTGACTACTTGCCATGCTGCGCCGGGCTCGAATGACTCCCCGGTTTCGACATACACCACCCCCTCTGCGGTTAATCTATCAGCCAATAGTGGCAATACCTTGAGCAGAATGTCGCTTTGAAACGGAGGGTCGAGAAAGATTACGTCATAACGTCCTGCTTCGCGCCGCACGAATTCCAGCCCATCTTCGCAACGCAGTGTCACGTTATCGCAAGCTAATTTTTTGCTGTTTTCCTGCAAGGCGAGAAACGCTGCACGGTTTTTTTCTACCATTACCACTGCACTTGCGCCACGAGAAAACGCTTCAAAGCCCAGCGCTCCGCTACCAGAAAATAAATCCAGACAGCGCTTGCCACTCAAATTCTGCCCCAGCCAGTTGAACAGTGTCTCGCGCACTCGGTCGGGCGTGGGGCGCAAACCGTCGGCATCGGGAAATTGTAGCCAGCGACTGCGGTGAGTGCCGCCGACAATTCGCACCCGATTGATATTAGTTTCCCCACTTATTTACGTCTGCGTCGGTAATGCCATGCGCGTTGTCTTCCGGTGCGCCTACGATCACTGTGGCCATCGCTTCTGGATTCACGCGGCGCTTGAAGGCATCGTGAATTTGCGCGGCGGTTACATTGTCAATTTTGCCGACAAAGTCATCGAGATAGGTCAGAGGCAAGCCGTAAAATCCGATCACGCTGAGGTACTCAACTATTTTCTTATTGCTGTCTATGCGTAGCGGAAAGCCGCCGGTGAGGTTTTGTTTGGCTGCGCGCAACTCTTTTTGCGTCGGG
>JANONO010000021.1:0-4420 GCA_031420875.1 Gallionellaceae bacterium
CGTATAGCACCGTAGTATTTGCCAGCCTGTTCGGCATCATGTTATGGGGCGAGTCACTGTCTGTCAGTGGCTGGCTGGGCATGGCGCTGGTTATTGCAAGCGGCGTGTTGAGTTTGAAGCTATCGTCTAAGTTTTAGGCAGGGTGTTATGAGGCATCCTAAATCCAACGCTGCATGTGATATTCTATGCTTGGCGCATTGAGGCATTTTTATGAAATCTGCCACGCTTGTCGTACTCAAAATTAACAGCAACAGCAAAGGAAAGTCAATATGTCTAGTGTAGAAACTCTGGGCGCTTTGGAGCGCCGTCTTAATTCATCCATACCACAGCAACAATTACGCGGCGAGGTTGAGGCTCGTCTCAAGCGTCTGGGGCGTACCGCCAAGGTGCATGGTTTCAGGCCGGGCAAAGTGCCACTTAAAGTCCTGGAACAGCAATATGGCTTGCAAGTACACCAAGAGGCTTTAGGCGAAGCCTTGCAGCGCTCATTCTCTGAAGCAGCGCAGGCCAACAGCCTGAAGGTAGCAGGCAACCCTGATTTTGAAGTGAAGACGGCAGATTTTTTTGCCGAGCAAATTGAATACAGCGCGACCTTTGAAGTTTATCCTGACGTAGTCCTTGGCAACGTAGCTAAGGAAAATATCGAGCGCGCGATTTACACCATAAGCGATGCCGATGTTGACCAAACCATCACCACATTGCTCAAGCAACGCGCAGTGTTCAAAGTCTGCGATCGTGCCGCGCAAAACGAAGATCAGGTTTATCTCGACTTCAGAGGTACGCTTGGTGACCAGGTGTTTGAGGGCGGTGAGGCCAAGAATTTTTCAGTGATCTTGGGATTGGGGCGTATGTTGCCGGATTTTGAACAGGCCATCATAGGTATGAAAGCAGCTCAGTCCAAGTCTTTTGACATGACCTTTCCCGATGACTACCACGGCAAAAATGTGGCGGGTAAAAAAGTAACCTTTGCTATCACCATCCACTCAGTGGAAGCGCCGCACTTGCCGCAGCTAGATGCTGAATTCGCCCAATCACTAGGTATGAAAGAGGGTGATGTGGGCAAGCTCAAGACAGAAATTCGTGATAATTTGACTCGCGAAATTGAGCGAAATCTCAAGGTGCGTAACAAAGATAGCGCAATGGATGTGCTGCTCAAAATAGGCCAACTAGATGTGCCCAAGGTCTTGCTGAATTTTGAAGCCCGCAACATTATGCAGCAGACCGTGCGCGACTTAAAAGAGCGTGGCGTGAAGATACCGCCGGACTTGTCACTACCGCAGGATATGTTCGTCGAACGCGCACAAAAGCGCGTCAAGCTGGGACTGATACTGGCAGATTTGGTTAAGCTGCATAATTTGCAAGCCAAGCCGGAACAGATCAAGGCTTTGGTCAAGGAATATGCACAAGGATTTGATCATCCTGATGAAGTGATAAAGTGGCATTATAGTGACCCGTCACGCTTGCAAACCGTGGAAAATCTGGTGCTAGAAGATAATGTGGTGGCTTGGGTATTTGCTCATGCCAAAGTGGCCGACAAGGCTATGGAATTTAACGAACTGATGGGGAAAGATAAATAATGTATAGCGACACTTTGCGTAACCCCCGCTTGCAAGACCATAGCGAACCAAAAAATTTAGGTTTGATTCCCATGGTCATTGAAACCAGCGGGCGTGGAGAGCGGGCTTATGATATTTATTCACGCCTGCTCAAGGAGCGCGTGATTTTTCTGGTAGGCCCGATAGACGATAACGTGGCTAATCTGGTGGTGGCACAATTGCTGTTTCTGGAGTCCGAAAATTCGGATAAAGATATTCACCTTTACATCAACTCTCCCGGCGGCTCCATCTCAGCTGGCATGGCCATTTATGACACCATGCAGTTTATTAAGCCGGAAGTTTCTACGCTGTGCATAGGCATCGCGGCATCTATGGGCGCTTTTTTGCTACAAGCGGGCGCTAAGGATAAGCGCTTTGTGTTGCCCAACTCCACTGTGATGATACATCAACCTTTGGGCGGCTTTCAGGGCCAGGCCACCGATATTGAAATTCACGCTAAATACATTCTCAGTCTGCGCGAACGTTTGTATATTTTGATGGCCAAGCATACCGGTCGCACTGTTGAAGAAGTCGCACGCGACAGCGAGCGCGATAAATTCTTGACCGCAAGCGAGGCCGTGGAATACGGCTTGGTAGATAGCGTGCTGGATAAACGCGCTTAAAAATCTGGATACGGGAGGTTTGAATGACGTTGGATAAAAGCAAGGGTGACAAGCTGCTGTACTGCTCGTTTTGTGGCAAGAGCCAGCATGAGGTACGCAAACTCATTGCCGGGCCGTCTGTGTTTGTGTGCGATGAATGTATTGATCTATGCAACGACATTATCCGTGAAGAAGTGCAGAGCGGCGTGGTCAACAAGGCAGACAAAACCGATCTGCCCGTACCGCACGAGATTCGTGCGCGGCTTGACGAGTATGTGATCGGTCAAGAGCAAGCAAAAAAAATTCTGGCAGTGGCGGTATATAACCACTACAAACGCCTGAAAAGCAACGACAAGGATGGAGTTGAGTTAGCCAAAAGCAACATCTTGTTGGTTGGCCCAACTGGCTCCGGCAAGACCCTGCTGGCGCAAACCATGGCTCGTCTGCTCAATGTTCCATTTGTGATGGCCGATGCCACCACTTTGACCGAAGCGGGCTATGTTGGCGAGGATGTCGAAAATATTATTCAAAAACTGTTGCAAGCTTGTGACTACGTTGTGGAGAAAGCGCAACGCGGCATTGTTTATATTGACGAGATAGACAAAATCTCACGCAAATCGGACAACCCTTCCATCACTCGCGATGTTTCCGGTGAGGGCGTGCAACAGGCGCTGCTCAAATTGATCGAGGGTACCAAGGCAGCAGTTCCGCCTCAGGGTGGCCGCAAACATCCCAACACCGAATTTTTACAGGTGGATACAACCAATATTTTATTCATCTGTGGCGGGGCATTCGATGGCTTGGAGAAAGTAATTCGCAACCGCTCCGAAAAAACCAGCATTGGTTTTGGCGCAAGTCTCGCCAAACATCAAGACAGCAAGGGCGTAGGCGCGGTGCTACGCGAGGTTGAGCCGGAAGACTTAATCAAGTTCGGCCTGATCCCTGAGTTTGTTGGACGGCTGCCGGTAGTGGCTACGCTAGAAGAATTAGATGAGGCAGCACTGGTGCAGATTCTGACTGAACCCAAGAACGCGCTGACCAAGCAATATCAAAAATTGTTCAAAATGGAAGGCGTGGAATTGGAATTTCGTGGCGGTGTGTTACACGCCATTGCCAAGAAAGCTCTTGCTCGCAAGGGCGGCGCTCGTGGCTTACGCTCCATTCTGGAACAAGCACTGCTGGACATTATGTTTGACCTGCCCTCTATTAATAATGTCAGCAAAGTGGTGCTGGACGAAACCGGCGCAGGCCACGACATCAAACCCATCATCATCTATGCGGAAGCCCACAAGGCGGCTTGATCCAGCCCGCATGCAGCCGCGCTTTTTTTTCCCCGATGCCGCTCTTTGTTTTCCCCTGATGCCGCTCTTTTTTACCTTGATGAGGGATGCTTGAAATAGGCTAAGCGCCCCCCATTTAACCTTACCTCCAACAAAAAGGTTATCGCCATGTTTGAACCAAATTCCCCGTCCAACCCAGGCGCTGTTACCGACTCCGCTAACTTGCACCCCTTGCTGCCATTGCGCGATGTGGTGGTGTTCCCGCACATGGTGATCCCGCTGTTCGTCGGACGCTCCAAATCCATCAAGGCGCTGGAAACGGCGATGGAGGCCGGCAAAAGCATCGCGCTGGTGGCGCAAAAATCCGCGACCAAGGATGATCCCGGAACGGAGGATCTGTATGCCATAGGCAGCATGGCGAACATTCTGCAAATGCTGAAGTTGCCGGACGGCACCGTGAAGGTGCTGGTGGAAGGCACGCAACGCGCCAACGTGCTGCGCGTGTTCGACGCCAAATCGCATTTCGATGCCGAGGTGCAGATCGTTCCCGCCGAGGATGGCACAGACAGCGAATCCGAAGCGATGCGCCGCGTGCTGATCGCGCAGTTCGACCAATATGTGAAACTCAACAAAAAGATCCCGCCGGAAATCCTGACATCTTTGGCGGGCATTGACGACGCCGGCCGTCTGGCCGATACCATCGCCGCGCATCTGCCGCTCAAGCTGGAGCAAAAACAGGAAGTACTGGAAATTTTCGGTGTGCGCAAACGTCTGGAACATTTGCTGGGGCTGCTGGAGGGCGAGATTGATATTCTTCAGGTCGAAAAGCGCATCCGCGGTCGCGTCCGCCGCCAGATGGAAAAAAGCCAGCGCGAGTATTACCTGAACGAGCAGGTCAAGGCGATACAAAAAGAGCTGGGTGATGGCGAAGAAGGCACCGACT
>JANONO010000022.1:0-15968 GCA_031420875.1 Gallionellaceae bacterium
CGATAGGGGGTGAACAATGGAACATGGAAACGGACACCTTTGGGTGTCCGTTTTTTATTGGGGGTGTTTTATTAGATGCTTGCACCAGCAAGCGTAATCAGCAACAATAATCGCCTCTCCCAATTTTTCATACTTAAGCGAGGAATAATATGAGTGCACTGACATTTGACACGCATAAATTTATCAAACGATTAACCGAAGCGGGTATGCCACTTGGGCAGGCAGAAATTTTGGCCGATGAGCAAACCAAACTCATTGATGAGCGGCTGGCCACAAAGGATGATCTGAAAATGATGGAGCTTAGACTCACCATGAAGCTGGGGGCGCTCATAGCAGGTGGTATCGGAATTGTGGCAACGCTAACCAAGCTGTTACAGTAATTTCATTTTTCGTTAAACCGAAATTTTCCATTAGCGCATCACTCCCTGTCACCATCGCAAAGGCGGGGGGTGCGGGAATCCAGCAAAAACAAAAGCCCCGCGAAGCAGACAAAACGACGATGTTGTCCCGCTATCGCGGGAGTTTTTTAATCAACTGGATTCCCGCCTGGCCGAAGGCCAGTTTATCCTGAGCCGGTCGAAGGGCGGGAATGACGGAATTCTGCCTAATGGGCGCCTCTAAAAATTCAAAATCCTAAGCGAGACAAGGCGCGAGCAAAAAATTGTGACGCCGCATATGCAGGATATGTAAGGAGTAATTTTTTGTGAGCAACGCAGTATCGCAACGGAGTTTGGATTTTTAGAGATGCCCTAATGGACATCTGGATTAAAGTTTACCTATATCTTGCCGTTAACCTCATTACGGCCTCTGCCTCTTTCGCTTGGTTATCACGTTTGAAACTAACAATAAATTTGACCTGGATTACATAGATTACGATGATGTGATTCATTGAGCTTCTTTAGAAAAGTGGGGGAGCGTAAAAGGGTAAATTATGAAGAATATTTTGTCTGTGTGTTCCAACATGCGTTTGCGTACTAAAATATTAAGCATGTTTGGCGGAATGGTGGCGGTAATGAGCTTGATCTTGGCGCTGAGTGTTTTTATCATGCTGCATCAAAGCGGTGTGGCTGAGCAAGCCGCTACCCAAGCCAATCACCGCGTGGAAGCCGCCACCACGACACAGCGCGGCATTGTGGAAATGGATCGTAATATTCAAGCCCTGATTGCAGCCGATGAATCTGGGGCTATTCGTACTGCGGCTATTGCTTCGATACGTGCAGGAGCCGGCATTGACGAGCGTCTGGCCAAATTAAAGGAAGCTTTTGAAAATGATGGTGATGTCACATCACTGGCGGAAAAGATGGCCGCACTGCGCCCCAAGCAGTTGGAAATCGTCCGTGCAGGGCGTGCCAATGAAGATGAACACGCCCTGCAATTATATTCTGTGGCTGCGAGTGAATTTCAAACCATCGCCGACTTGGCACAGAGCGTAACTCAGCATAGCCAAGAACTGGCGCTATCAGAAATGGCTCGCGTCAAACTTGAATCAAAGAAGCAGATGATGCTCCTTGGTGCGATCTGTGTTTTCGGTGCGGGTTTGGGGATGTTAACGGCATGGTTATGGGCTCGTTCCATGAGTCGAGCCATGGGACAAATTGAAGGTGCGATGGTCGCGTTAGCCAATGGTGATCTGACTGTTACCTTAGACGTGAAAAATGCCAGCCGGGATGAAATAGGCCGAATCCAGACCGCGATTAACCTCACCGTCGGCAACTTGCGTAATATCGTGCAAAGCGTGGCGAATGCAGCAAGCGATGTTTCTAATAATTCCAGTGCTATTGCCGAAGGCGCGTTGGGAGCGGGTGCTGCAGCAGGGCGCTTGGACGAAAGCTCGGGTTC
This sequence comes from Gallionellaceae bacterium, assembly GCA_031420875.1. GTDB lineage: Bacteria > Pseudomonadota > Gammaproteobacteria > Burkholderiales > Gallionellaceae > Nitrotoga. Next base: position 1,840 of record JANONO010000022.1, read on the forward strand.
GATCTATTCGCAAACGGGTTCGCTCAGCAATGCCTCATCCAACGCTTTCAAGTTGCTGGGTGTGGCTGGCGATAATGCCACTACCGCGTCTAGCGTTGCTCAGGGAGCCAGCGAAGAGCTGCTGCAGACGGTAGGGAGTTTTCAGAAGTTCCAAACAGAGATGCGAAGCACCGCAGAAAAAAGCCGGGAACTATCCAGTTTAGCCGGCCAGATTCAATCTATTACCAAGACCATTAAAGGCATTGCCGATCAAACCAATTTGCTGGCATTGAATGCTGCGATTGAAGCGGCGCGAGCAGGTGAGCAAGGTCGTGGCTTCGCTGTGGTGGCAGACGAGGTGCGTAAACTTGCTGGCAATACTGGCACAGCCGTTAACGAAATTTCCATGCTGGTAGTCAATATTGATAAGAGCGTCAATGATACGGTGGCAGCTATAGATCACGTACTAGAAAAAACCGAAAGCAACATTAAGCAATTAAGCGGTGCCGTCAATCAAACGCAGATTAGCAACGAACGTATCCAAGCCATCAGTCAATCAATGCGTGATATTGTCAGCTTGGTCAGCGAACAGGAAAAGGCGACTTCCAGCATTGCTGGCGAGGCAAGCCACCTCGCCACCTTGGCCAGCGACAATCGCAATCAGGCAACGCGCTTGGGCGGGGAATCTCAGAGTCTAGACAAGGCGGCAAAGGAGCTTGTCGCAGCAATGAAAAATTTTAAATATTAATTGTTTAACCCACTACTAAGGAGAGCCAAAATGAAACGTATCGCCTTTATCACTGCCACTGTCGCCATGCTGACATCGTTGCATGCTGTCGGAGCAGAAATTGAATTGATACAAAAGAACAAGACATTTTCGGTGAAGGAGCTTAAGTTAAAAAAAGGTGACTCGGTAAAGTTTACCAATGCCGACCCTTTCTTCCATAATATTTTTAGTCTGTCGGCGAGCAAGACATTTGACTTGGGTTCCTACGGCAATGGTGAATCCAAGAGTATGGTGTTCGACACAGCGGGGCAAATTGATGTGGAGTGTGCCATCCATCCGAGCATGCAACTATCCGTCCATGTGGAGTAATGTATGAACACTCTCAGATGGTATATAAGTCTGCTTTTGCTCACGCTGCCGTTGCAGGGTTTCGCCGACTCAATGAAGTATTGCGGCGCAGAAGCTAAGCCTTGCATGAGCTACGGCGCAGCGGTATTTCAGGAGCGTTGCTCGCTGTGTCATGGTAGTGACGGCATGGGCGAGGGCGCACTCGCACTGTCGGTGAAAGAATATCCTGCCGCTAATCTGTTGGAGCCGCGCATAACTTTTGATGATGAATCTTTGCATCGTGCTATTACAGAAGGCCCGCGATTTGCCGACATGAGTCCGATGATGCCGCCTTGGGGCGATGAGCTTACGGTGACCCAGATGGATTCGGTGGTCATGTTCGTTTCATTTCTGCGCAAGGACACCGAGGGTGCGCTCAAGATTGCATGGAATGCCGCAAAAGAAAATATTCCTTCAGTCAAAATCGGACGCACTGTTTTTTTAAGCCGTTGTTCGTTGTGCCACGGCATGGAAGCGATGGGTGACGGGCGCATGGCTCCCCGTTTGAACCCCAAGCCAGTCAACCTGACCCAAAGTCGTGCGCCAGACAGCTACCTGCGTACCATCATTACCTTGGGTGGCGATGCGGTAGGCCGCTCGCCCAGAATGCCGACTTGGGGGGGGGCGTTGACAGAAGCGGAGATTGATTCGGTTATCCTCTACGCGAACACTCTGCGTCCAGCAGTTCAGAATAATTCTGCCCCCCTTTCGGCTAAAGCCAGTGCAAAAGAGGGTGCTGAAGTGTTCAAGGGTAATTGTGTTCCGTGTCACGGTGACAGCGGGCAGGGTGATGGCCCGGTTGCTCAGTCGCTCTCTAGCAAGCCAGTTAATCTCACCAAAAGTCGTCTGCCCGATGAGTATATGAGAACCATCATTACCGAAGGCAGCGCAGCAATTGGCCGTTCTGAAAATATGCCGGCTTGGGGAGGCACGCTGTCCAACATTCAGATTGATTCCGCCATTATGTATATCAACACCTTGCGCCCACCACAAAATTAATCACCTACAACAGAGGAGAAGAGGATGAGTATTCTAAAAATGATGTTCAGTTTGACACTGGTAATTACAGCATTTAACGTTCAAGCAGCTGAGGATAATCCCTACGTTTTTCAAGCGGGCCATGCCAGCCTTAAAGAGTGGCTGTTACCGGATAAAGCGCCTTTCCCGTCTGACAATGAACCCACTGCGGAGCGAGTAGCGCTGGGGAAAATGCTTTTTTTCGACCCACGCCTGTCCGGCGATGGCAACATGAATTGTGGCACCTGCCATAACCCTAGCCTGGGCTGGTCAGATGGCCAGGCTACGGCCAAGGGCGTGAAGAGCAGGGTGCTGGGACGTGCTTCGCCCACCATTATCAATACCGCCTTTAACACCATACAAATGTGGGATGGTCGTAAAAAATCGCTGGAAGATCAGGCCATGGGGCCGATGGAAGCAACCGTGGAAATGAACATGGACATTAAGCGCTTGTTCGAGTGGTTGAATGGCAATGCAGAGTACAAGGTGCTGTTCGCCCGCGCTTACCCTGGTGAGGACATCAGTGCAGCCACCTTGTCCAAAGCCATCGCCTCTTTCGAGCGCACCGCCATTTCCAACAACTCTCCCTTTGATCGTTGGGTGAAGGGTGATGCCAAGGCCATGACTCCACAACAAGTGGACGGATTCAAGCTATTTGCAAGCAAAGCCCATTGTTCCGAGTGTCACTCAGCCCCAAACTTTACCGACAATGGTTTCCACAACGTAGGGTTACCATCACATGGCGCGCCTGAACCAGACATGGGGCGTTACGCGCAAAAGCCAGTTAAGTCCATGCGCGGCGCGTTTAAGACTCCAACATTACGCGACATTAATACTAATGCGCCCTATTTCCATGATGGCGCGTCCCATACGTTAGCTGAGGTAGTCGAGCATTACAACAAAGGCGGGGTAATCAAGACTGACTTGTCCCCTAGCATTAAGGAGCTAGGATTAACCCAGGCAGAGAAGGATTCACTGGTATCATTCCTTCATGCACTCACCTCTCCCTTCCAAGCTGTTAGCCTGCCTGATCTTCCCAAGCCTTAAGGATGGTGCGTGGCAAGCAAGCGCTTGACTGAAAATGACGTGACGCCCCCGGAGATTTACCGGGGGCGGCGTCTTTTTATTGCCTCTGCTGCCGCCTTGCTGGGGGCAGGTTGGGTAGATCGTCAGGCCTTTCCGGCTTGTGCCTTGCTTAAAAATCCCGACACGCTTAAAGCTGCCGGTGAAAAACCCAACACGCTTGAAGAAATTACTTCTTACAATAATTACTACGAATTTTCCACCAATAAAGAAGCAGTACGCATACTCGCGCAAGAGTTGACGACCTCGCCTTGGAACGTGGTGATAGAAGGTGAAGTCGCCAAACCGATTACCCTAGGCATAGAAGACATCCTTAAAAAATTTCCCTCCGAGGAGCGTATTTATCGTTTGCGCTGCGTCGAAGGCTGGAGCATGGTCATTCCCTGGAGCGGATTTCCCTTATGCCATTTGATAGAAATGGCGCGCCCGACAGCACAGGCAAAATATGTGGAGTTTGTCAGTCTGCATCGTTCCAAAGAAATGATAGGGCAACGCGGTGGTAGTCTGGAATGGCCTTATCGCGAAGGGCTGCGCCTAGATGAAGCCATGCACCCGCTAGCATTTGTTGCAACTGGGCTGTACGGCAACACCCTGCCCAAGCAGAATGGCGCACCGTTGCGTATTGTGTTGCCGTGGAAGTATGGCTTCAAGAGTGCCAAGGCCATTACCCATATTCGTTTTTTGCGCGAGCAGCCGCAAACCAGCTGGAATAAAATAGCGCCCTCTGAGTATGGATTTTATGGCAACGTCAACCCAGAAGTGCCGCACCCGCGCTGGATACAGAAGCGCGAGAACCGCATCGGCGAATTACGCAAGCGCCCAACTTTACCCTTTAATGGCTACGCCGAAGAAGTGGCGCATCTTTATGCAGGCATAGACCCGCTGTTGCAATTTTAAAACGTACAATGCGGGTTGTTACGCAGACAAATACTTGTACTTGATCTAAGCTGCTATATGTTTAACCCCCCCCTGAAAACTTGGCCCTTCCAATACTTTCGACTGCTATGGTGGGCTGTGCTCATGCTTACTCTGCTGCCTGCAATAATTTTGGCGCTGGATTACATCAATAAAAATTTAGGTGTTAACGGCCTAGAAACCTTGGAGCGGGTAACGGGTCGCTGGGCGATGATATTGCTCATTCTGACATTATTCATTACGCCGGGGCGCAGGATGTTGCTGCGGTTGTTCCGGCGCATAGGATTGCGCTGGGGCAAGCGTCTGCCGGATTGGAACTTTATGATACATATGCGGCGTATGTTGGGTCTGGTTTGTTTTTTTTATGGAGTTGCTCACGCTGGGGTTTATTTAGAATTGGATTTAAGCTGGGATTGGGATGCGTTTGCCGACGATCTATCTGAAAAGCCGTATATTGTGGCTGGCGTGCTCAGTTTGGCATTGCTCACGTTGCTTGCCATCACCTCCCCCGATGAGATGATACGCATGCTTAAACGCAACTGGCGGCGTATTCATCGGTTGATCTATCTGATTGCGCTGTTGTCTATTGCCCATTGGTGGTGGATGTCCAAGCCGGGTGACCTGCGTTCTCTTCCTTATATCCTTACGTTACTCGCGCTGCTCGCATACCGGGTGATAGTCTGGCGTAGTTGGTTTTCTGGGAAGGACGCTGATGATGGAATGCCTGTGGCTCCGCGTGAATCCCCACGCGCATAGTTGACTTTTGCTGATGAACTAATTTCATTGCGCGAAATAAACGCCGCTAATATTTCCTTCCACTATTTGGAAAGATGGGAGAAATTCGTTGCCATCACACAACCTTGAATGCTGAAAGTTGGAGATTCAAGGTTGAACCCAATGCTGTTCACTTAACCGTTCGTGGTGAGCTTGCCGAACCACTAGCTTCGCAACTGGAGCCCTTCGACAAGCTCAGGGCGAACGGAAATTTGCCTAAGTGAACAGCATTGAGGTTGAACCCTAATTTTCCATTAGGCAGAATTACGTCATTCCCACCTTCGCAGGAATGACGTAATTGGGTCTAATTGTCAACGTAGAGTAACTACGCCCTCCGAACATTTTTTATTTTTTTCGCACATCTTCAACCTCTTGGTCGCCCTCGCTACGAACGCTAATGGAAAATCTGGGTTTAACGCATCTTCGCCACTGCATCTTCTACCCGTTCCACCGCAATGATTTCCATGCCTGCGATTTTTTGCTTCGGCGCATTGGCCTTGGGGATGATGGCGTGAGTGAAACCCAATTTGGCAGCTTCTTTCAGACGCTCTTGTCCGCGCTGTACCGGGCGTACTTCACCTGCTAAACCCACCTCACCAAACACCACCATTTTTTCCGGCAACGGTTTGTTGCGTAACGATGACACGATAGCCAGCAACACCGCCAGATCAGCACCCGGCTCGGTGATTTTTACGCCGCCGACGGCATTGATAAATACATCCTGATCAAAGCAGGCGATACCTGCGTGACGATGCAACACGGCCAGTAACATCGCCAGGCGGTTTTGTTCCAGACCCAATGACAGGCGGCGCGGGCTGGGAGAGTGAGAGTCATCCAGCAAGGCTTGAATTTCCACTAGCAAGGGGCGTGTGCCTTCTTGTGTAACCATGACACAGGAGCCGGGCACTTGCGCGCCATGCTGCGACAAAAATAATGCGGATGGATTGCTGACTTCGCGCAAACCTTTTTCGGTCATGGCAAATACGCCCAACTCGTTCACTGCACCGAAGCGATTTTTGAAAGCGCGGATCAAGCGGAAACTGGAATGAGTGTCACCCTCGAAATACAACACGGTATCCACGATGTGTTCCAACACACGCGGCCCGGCCAGTGTGCCTTCCTTGGTGACGTGGCCAACCAATATCATGGTCACGGCGCTGCTCTTGGCCAGGCGTGTGAGTTGCGCCGCACACTCGCGCACTTGTGCCACCGAGCCGGGCGCAGAAGTGAGTTGCTCAGAATATACGGTCTGAATGGAATCAATCACCACCACGTCTGGTTTTTCTTGAGCGATGATTGCTTGAATTTTTTCCAGTTGAATTTCTGCCAGCAAGTGCATGCCGCGCGCGTCAAGTGCTAAACGCTTGGCGCGCAGTGCGATTTGTTGCGCTGATTCTTCGCCGCTGACGTACAGCACTTTTTGTTGGCTGGAGAGATGCGCCAGCGTTTGCAATAACAAGGTGGATTTACCTATGCCGGGATCGCCGCCGATCAATACCACGCCGCCGCTGACCAGCCCACCGCCCAACACACGGTCGAACTCGACGATGCCCGTAGGCGTGCGCGGCACTTCTTCTGCGCCCACTTCGGCCAAGGTCTGCACCTTGCCGGTTGTAGTCAGCGCGCTGTAACGGTTTTTGCCGCTGGGGGCGGATTCTGCAATGCTTTCAACCAGCGTGTTCCACGCCGTGCAATGCGGGCACTGCCCTTGCCATTTTGGCACTTGACCCCCGCATTCGGTACAACTGTAGATTGTTTTTATTTTTGCCATTGGGCAATTGAATAGTGCGTAAAAAATTTAGCTCCAGCACAACCAGAAGTAACCCAGCTCCGAAAATTTATTTTGCCGCAACGCATAAGGGTTATATGTAAATCTGAAATTTCTTACGCAACACAGCAATTGGAATGCAACGAAGTTGCTGGGTGGATATGGAGATATGCCCTTATGGCCGCCTCTAAAAATTCAAAATCCTAAGCAAGACAAGGCGCGAGAAAAATTTTAGTGCGCCGCATATGTTTGATATGTAAGCGTTAAAATTTTTTGAGCAACGCCGTATTGCGACGGAGTTTGGATTTTTAGATGTGGCCTTATGCTTTATAACCCCAAAGCAATGGACGATTAATGGAAATACCTTTGCTGGGCGGCGTTATTTCACGTATAGCATAAGCATCCTGCCCGCTGTCGCGCAACAGCGGCACGGGCAGAGGCGTGCCCTTAGTGCTGACTATGCTTTGCACCTGTGGCGACATGGCATTTGCTCCACGTCTAACCACAACAGCCGTCTCGCCGTTTTGCAATTTGACAAAAGAGCCGGGAGGAAACACGCCCAGTTCCTTGATAAAAAAATTGGGGAGCGATTCATCAATCGCAGCGCCGCGCTTGAGGAAAGTGTCGCATAGCGAATCCCGCGTAAATTTTACCACTCGATAGTTGCGCGGGGAAATCAGTGCACTATAGGTATCGGCCAACGACTCAATCCGCACCAGCAGTGAAACATCGTCCCCGCTCAATGCGCCGGGATAGCCCTTGCCATCCTGCCTTTCATGGTGGTTCTGCACGGTGTTAATCCAAACACTATCTTGCACCCCGGCTTCGCGCAACATGTCGGCTGCTCTCTTGGGATGCTGGTGAATTTTTTCTGATTGCTCATCAGTCAACGGGGCCTGCTGTTTTTGCAAGGTATCCTGCAACTCTATCATGGCAATATTGCTGGTTAAGGCAGCGGCAAGGAGAGACAATCTCGACTCGTCATCTAAACCCTTTTTTTTCGCAATCAATTCGCACAAAATGGCCACATGCAGAGGATGAGTAATGGTGTAGCGCCCTTCACTACCCAGCGCCAACATGCCTAAGGCCGCATCTGCGTCCATCTCACACGCGCTTTGCAAATCCCTGCATATTCTGATGGTGCGACCCGAAAAATCGGACAGCTGCGAAGTCGCGAGGCTGGAAAAAAGCATCCTTAAGCGCAGATCAATATCTGACATCAGGCTAAATGGCGATTGTTTTTCTATAGGAGCAGAGCTTGTCATAGTATCCAGTTCAGCCAATAGGCGTTCTCGTGTTGAGTATATGTCGGCATCCAACATATAACAACGTACCCGGCGCAAATTGTGTCAGCAATTCTATACTTCGACCAATTTTGCATTTTATGTAGGGCAATGTAGCATTGCGGCACAATCTGGATTGTTAGTGCTGTCCTTCTTTTTTCTGGGTCACTCCCAATGCTGTTCACTTAATCAAAATTCCGTTCGCCCTGAGCTTGTCGAAGGGTTTTGGGTGATCGACTGGTGGTTCGACAGGCTCACCACGAACGGTTAAGTGAACAGCATTGGCGTCACTCCAATATGCGCTTGGCCTCTTTTAAGCGCTAGCTCATTTTGTTTCTGCCGTTCGGCCACGCGGGCGCGTGTTTTTTCGGGCAGTTGATCGAAGCAATGGGGGCAAGATACGCCTAGCTGATATTGGGGTGAGGATTTTTCCTCAGACGAAACCGGGTGACGGCAAGCAAAACATTGATCGTGTGTACCCACTTGCAAGCCCTGACCCACTGAAATCCGCTGATCAAATACGAAACACTCGCCTTGCCACATGCTCTGCTCCGCCGGGACGGTTTCCAGATATTTGAGTATGCCGCCTTGCAAATGATAGACCTCTTCAAACCCTTGCTCACGCATGTAAGAGCTGGCTTTTTCGCAGCGAATTCCGCCCGTGCAAAACATGGCTATTTTTTTATGTTTGGCCGGATCAAGGTTGTTGCGGACGTAATCTGGAAATTGTCGAAAGCTGGTGGTGTGTGGATCAAGCGCGCCTTGAAAAGTACCGATGTCGCATTCATAGCCATTGCGGGTGTCAATCAATATCACTTCCGGGTCGGCAATCAAATTATTCCATTGATCCGCCGGCACGTAAGTGCCTACTTTTTTGTTGGGGTCTATGCCCGGCACACCTAGCGTGACAATTTCTTTTTTCAGGCGCACCTTCATCCGGTCAAAAGGCATGTTGTCAGCGCAAGATTCCTTGTGTTCAATATCCGCTAGACGTTCATCAGATCGCAGGTAAGAAATCAACGCATCAATGCCGATACGCGATCCCGCTACCGTGCCGTTAATGCCTTCCGTAGCGAGTAAAATGGTTCCATTCAGTCCTTGGGCAAGACAATAATCGAGCAAGCCGCCTTGCATTTCGGCGTAGTCCGGCAACGGAGCAAATTTGTATAATGCAGCAACAATGATATTAGGCATGATGGGTTTTATTTTAACCCAGATTGTTCATTTTGATCCGGTACAAATCGGTTAACAGGTACAAATCGGTTAACCCCTGCTACACTTACAACCATGTACAGGCCATAATATTTTCCAGTGAACGAATTTTAAAGATGGAGAATAGAACATTAAAATGAAGGCGATCCCTGCTCTGCCGCAAAGAGTCAAAATCCTTGTCGCGTTTGTGATCGCCTTATTCATTTTGGTTTGGCTGTTTTGGCCAGATACCCGGCAATTGACCGCGTCTCCGCCAGCTGTGTCGCCGCCTCACACCTCATCCGGGCCGATTGTTTCGATTCCTGAAGATATTCCCAATTTAGATTCCAAAAAAGTAGCGCTGGGCAACTTGCTTTTCCATGAGGTCAGTTTATCCCATGACAATACGATTGCCTGTGCCGGCTGTCATCAATTGGCTCGTGGCGGAACGGACGGCGTAAAATACTCGGTTGGGGTAAATGGACAGCTTAGCGGGATCAATGCCCCCACCGTTTTTAATAGTGCTTTCAATTTTCGCCAGTTTTGGAATGGTCGAGCAAAAACATTGGAAGATCAGGTCGCCGGCCCTATCCACAATCCAGTGGAAATGGGGTCAAACTGGACGGAAGTTATTGCTAAGCTAAAAAGAGATTCGGGATATGTGCAAGCCTTCTCGGAAAGTTACAAAAATGGTATTACCTCAGACAATATCGCCAATGCAATTGCTGTATTTATGCGTTCCCTCAGCACACCCAATTCTCGCTTTGATAAATATCTGAAAGGGGACAGCCATGCCATTACCCCATACGAGCTTTCAGGCTATGCGCTATTCACCAGTTATGGCTGTATTGCCTGCCACCAAGGAATGAATATTGGCGGGAACATGTATGAAAAGCTGGGCATCATGCGTGATTATTTCAAGGAGCGAGGGAATGTCACAGAGCATGATCTGGGGCGCTATATGCTCACTAAAAATCCTGACGACATGTACGTCTTCAAAGTGCCTAGCTTGCGCAACATTGCCCTGACCGCTCCATATTTGCATGATGGAACGGCGAAAGCTCTGGAAGATGTCGTGCTTATCATGGGCAAATATCAACTGGGAATAGCCTTGCCGAATGAAGACGTAGCAAGAATTGTTGCGTTCCTACGCACGCTGACCGGTGAATACAACGGGAAGCCGTTATGAACCCAATCAATCTGCGACAAATTGCAATTGCGCTGGCGATGGCTCCGCTGCTATTCATCATTTTCATCAAGGCACAGCCTCCGGACCCGATTAAGCATCATCAGATCCTGGCTGAATTGCACACAATTGAAAGGATGAATGCAGAAATAGACATACTCACCCTGAAGCTCAGATATCGCCTCCTGAATAATTTTGATGATTTGGTATCTGCAATCAGAGAGATTAGCCTGCATCAAGACAACCTCAAGACTGGGGAATATGCCATATATCACAAGGGAAGCTTGCCCATAGACTTGGCGATAGACAAATTGGGGCAGACCCTAAGCCAAAAAGAAGCGCTGGTCGAGGGATTTAAATCTCATCAGGCGGTGCTTAACAATTCCTTTAATTATTTTCCACGCATAGTTGACGAAACAATACAGCTGGCAAAAGCAGATCGGGCTCTCCAGTTAAACCTGCAGTCTCTCTTGCATGATTTATTGATGTTGCATATCACCAGTGAAAGTGCCAGCGCCATTAGCAGGGCAGAAAATAGTCTCCAACAGATTGAAGGCCGCACTTACCCACTCTATTTGCAAAAAAACATTGCGCGCCTGATTCAACATGCGAAATACATCCTCAAATATGAGCGTGAAATCAATCTGTGGCTGCAGCAAATTACCTCTGTCAGCACACAATTTTTAGTGCGCGACCTTATTTTTTCTTATGAGGAATCATTCAATCTCGCTTACAAAGTTGCCAATTATTACTATCTGTTTATTTTTTTGTGTGCGCTCATATTGTTTGTCTATGCAGCCTATTCATTTTTCCGTCTGCGCGAAAATTCCAGCAACCTGTTCCAAGCCTATGCAGAAATAAAGAATCAGAAATTCGCCATGGATCAACATGCCATCGTCAGTATTGCCGATGCTCGTGGCAACATCACTTACGCCAATGATAAATTTTGCGAAATCAGTCACTACACACGCGATGAGCTATATGGAAAAAATCACCGCATCGTAAAATCAAACACCCATCCCCCTTCTTTTTATCAGGAATTTTGGAAAACCATTGCCAGTGGAAAAGTATGGCATGGCGAGATTTGCAACCGGGCAAAGGATGGTTCGCTTTATTGGGTGGACTCGACTATTGTCCCTTTTTTGGATGAACAGGGTGTTCCTAGCCAGTACATTTCCATCAGAACCGACATCACTGAACGAAAGATGTCCGCCGAAACAATTATGCACCAGGCCAATTTTGACACACTGACTCAATTGCCCAATCGTCGCCTGCTGCGTGATCGTTTGGAGCAGGAAATAAAAATGGCTAATCGTAACGGCCTGAATATGGCGCTGCTGTTTATTGATCTGGACAACTTCAAGGACGTGAATGACACCCTCGGTCACGACATGGGTGATATTTTGCTGCAAGAAGCGGCGCTACGCCTGAACAGTTGCGTACGAGAGGCCGATACTGTAGCGCGCATGGGTGGAGATGAATTCATGGTCATCATGGGTGAGCTGGATGAAATTGGCAATGTGGAGCGCATCGCACAAGAAATCCTGAACAAATTTTCTCAGCCATTTAAGATGGGAAATGAAGTGTCTTACATATCTGCCAGCATCGGCATCACGCTCTACCCCTCTGATGCGACCGAGGTGGATGCCCTGCTCAAAAATGCCGACCAAGCCATGTACGCCGCCAAACATCACGGTCGCAACCGTTTTAGCTATTTCACGCCATTCATGCAGGAGGCAGCACAAACCAGAATGCGACTGGCGGGTGATTTACGCAGTGCCCTCGCCAACAATGAGCTGCGGGTGCACTACCAGCCGATTGTTGAACTGACCACTGGACTCATCCACAAAGCAGAAGCACTCATCCACTGGCAGCATCCTAAGCGCGGCCTAGTTACGCCCGATGAGTTCATCCCCATCGCCGAAGACACTGGCATGATTATCGAAATCGGTAACTGGGTATTTATTGAAGCGGCGCGGCATACTCTACGTTGGCGCGCAGCGCATAACCCAAAATTTCAAATCAGCATCAACATGTCTCCCGCACAGTTGCATAGCGACAGCAATATCCCAGCAACCTGGCTGGCTCATCTGCAACGGCTCGGCCTACCCGGACAAAGCATCGTGGTTGAAATCACCGAAGGCCTGCTGCTAGATGCCAGCGACACCGTCACTGACCAACTGCTGGAATTTCGTGATGCCGGCATAGAGGTGTCACTCGATGACTTTGGCACCGGCTATTCTTCGCTGTCCTATCTCAAAAAATTTGACATTGACTACATCAAGATAGACCAATCTTTCGTGCGTAACCTGGCGCTAGGATCGGACGATATGGCGTTGTGTGAGGCTATCATCGTCATGGCTCATAAACTCGGCTTGCTGGTCATCGCAGAAGGAATAGAAACCGCAGAGCAGCATGCCCTTCTGCTAGCTGCGGGATGTGACTATGGGCAAGGCTATGTATTCTCCAAGCCAGTATCAGCCGAAAATTTTGAGGCGATGTTGAAGCGACCTTAATCTCGGATGTCTATTGGGCCGTTCGTGGTGAGCCTGTCGAACCACATGCATCGTACATGCCCACCCTTCGACAAGCTCAGGACGAACGGATAGATGCTAAGCAAACAGTATTGGATACCGCCCCCTCTTTTTCCTGTTATCTGAAACTTTACTCATGTTGCGATTAACTGAAATCAAACTTCCACTCGATCATGCAGCCCATGATCTTCATGCCGCGATTCTTAAGCGGCTGAACATCCCCGCGCAGGAATTGATCGGCTACACCATTTTCCGGCGCGGCCATGATGCGCGCAAACAGTCGGCCATTCATTTTGTTTATACGCTGGATGTGGAAGTTAGTAACGAGACGGCGCTACGCAAACGCCTGAAAAACATCGCGCCCGCGCCAGACACACGCTACCACTTTGTCGCCCAAGCGCCTGCCCAATTAGCCTCACGCCCGATTGTAATCGGCACCGGGCCGTGTGGTATTTTCGCCGGACTGTTGCTGGCACAAATGGGCTTGCGACCGATTATGTTAGAGCGCGGTAAGGCAGTGCGCGAGCGCACCAAAGATACCTTTGGCTTATGGCGGCAAGGTAAGCTCGACCCGGAATCCAATGTGCAATTCGGCGAAGGCGGCGCAGGAACATTTTCCGATGGAAAATTGCACAGCCAGATCAAAGATCCCAAACACTACGGGCGCAAAGTGCTGGCCGAATTTGTCAAGGCGGGCGCGCCGCCAGAAATTCTCTATGTGAGCAAGCCGCACATCGGCACCTTCCGCTTGGTAGGGGTGGTGGAAACCATGCGCCATACCATTGAATCGCTGGGCGGTGAAATCCGTTTTCAGAGCAAGGTCGCAGACATCGAAATCGAGAACGGGCAAGTACAAGGCGTCGTGTTGGCCAGCGGCGAGCGTATCGAAAGTCGGCATATTGTGCTGGCCGTCGGTCACAGCGCGCGTGACACATTTCAAATGTTATTCCAGCGCGGCGTGTATCTGGAAGCCAAACCTTTTTCCATCGGCTTTCGCATCGAGCATCCGCAGTCGCTGATAGATCGCGCACGTTTCGGCCACAACGCGGGCAATCTCTTGCTCGGCGCAGCGGATTACAAGCTGGTACATCATTGCCGCAATGGCCGCTCGGTTTACAGCTTCTGCATGTGTCCGGGCGGCACTGTGGTGGCCGCCACTTCTGAGGAAGGCCGCGTGGTCACCAATGGCATGAGCCAGTATTCGCGCAACGAGCGCAATGCCAACAGCGGAATTGTAGTAGGCATCACGCCAGAAGATTATCCCGGCGATGTGCTGGCTGGCATT
>JANONO010000023.1:0-8403 GCA_031420875.1 Gallionellaceae bacterium
TAAATGTAGCGTGGGCACGTTTTTGTGCCCACGCGGTTACCAATCCGCGTGGGCTACGATTATTTGGAGAACAAATTTACCCTGTGTTACTGCTATAATAACATGACAGAATGCGGAAGTGACAGAATTTGGCGGGGAGAAATTTGCTGTAGGGCATCTCTATAAATCCAAACTCCGTCGCAATACTGCGGTGCTCAAAAAAATTTTAACGCTTACATATCAAACATATGCGGCGCGCTAAAATTTTTCTCGCGCCTTGTCTTGCTTAGGATTTTAAATTTTTAGAGGCGGCCACATGAGCATTTTGAGTTTTTTTGCAACGCCGTATTGGCAAGCGCAGCAGTTTTGCAACAACTGTTTAGTAGCGGCCGCCTTGCTGGAATATATAGTTACTCATTTCCACCGACTGCATATTCATGCGCCGCACAATGCCATGCACATGACGCACCACGCCGCGCATAACGTAATAGACGATGGCGGGATTAGTGCTGAGGAAAGATTCCAAACGTGAGCGTTCCAGCAACAATACCTTGCAGTTGGATTGAGCCACAACAGTGGCGCTGATCTGCGCGGCAGTGCCGCCGACAAAGGTGATGATGCCAGCCAAGTCACCGGGTTGCAGCAAATGCAGGGTCGCCTTCTCGCCGCCCAGTGTGGCGGTTGCTTCAACTTGGCCTGTGCCTAATATCATCAGCGCGTTTCTGAGCTTGCTGTCACCGGGTTGCAGCAGGAATTCTCCCTTCTTGAAATCCTGCACGGTGATAATGCTGGCCAATGCCTCAATCTCCGCGTCACGCAACTCTTCGGTCAACGTGGAATTACGCAAGGTTTGCAGTATCAAATCATCTGTCGTCATAATAGTCTTCCCCAAAAAAATTTCTTAACTCAGCTTACCGTGGCACTGCTTGTATTTTTTCCCCGATCCGCATGGACAAGGATCATTCCGCCCGACTTTGTTGTTTTCGCGCACAAATGGTTTATGTTCCTCATCACCTTCCGTGGCGGCCAAGGCCTCTTCGTAATCAGCGTGATGGTATTGCACATTCTCCGGCGCTGAGGGCGCTTCTATCGCTTCGATGTCTTGCTCGCTGCGTATCTGCACGTTCATTAAAATTTTTGTGACATTGCGCTTGATGGCTTCCAGC
Organism: Gallionellaceae bacterium; assembly: GCA_031420875.1. Taxonomy (GTDB): domain Bacteria; phylum Pseudomonadota; class Gammaproteobacteria; order Burkholderiales; family Gallionellaceae; genus Nitrotoga. The sequence continues at coordinate 1,146 of JANONO010000023.1, forward strand.
ATGTTGGCAAACAATTCAAATGCCTCACGCTTGTATTCCTGCTTGGGATTTTTTTGGGCATAGCCACGCAGGTGGATTCCTTGGCGCAGATGGTCGAGCGCTGCCAAATGTTCGCGCCAGTGAGTATCCAGGCTTTGCAGCATAATCATGCGTTCATATTGATGCATCGCTTCAACACCAGCTTGTTCCACCTTGGCCTGATATTGTTGTTGTGCTGATTGCATCACGCGCTCACGCAGAGCCGCTTCATTCAGCGTCTTATCCTGCTCTAGCCATTGCACCAAGGGTAGCGACAAACGGAATTCAGCCGCCAACGCATTTTCCAGCGATGGCACATCCCACTGCTCTTCCATGCTTTCCGGCGCAAGATATTCGCTGATAGCGGTGTCCATTACCCCATCGCGCATGGCCGTGATGGTCTCGGAAATATCCATACTCTCCATCAATTCGTTACGTTGCTGGTAGATCACCTTGCGTTGCTCGTTGGCCACGTCGTCGTATTCGAGTATTTGTTTACGCATGTCGAAGTTGCGCGCTTCGACTTTGCGCTGCGCGTTCTCGATGGCGCGCGTCACCCAAGGATGTTCAATCGCCTCGCCTTCCGGCAATTTGAATTTATTCATAATCGCCGCGACGCGATCAGACGCAAAAATCCGCAACAGCGGGTCTTCCAGCGACAAATAAAAGCGGCTGGAACCCGGATCACCCTGACGACCCGAACGCCCGCGCAACTGGTTATCCACGCGCCGCGATTCATGGCGCTCGGTGCCGATGATATGCAAGCCGCCGCTGGCTACCACTTGGTCGTGTATCGGTTGCCATGCGGCACGCAATTTGGCGATACGCTCAGTGCGCGTCGCAGGATCCAGGCTTTCGTCCATGCGTACTAGCTCAATTGGTTTTTCTACATTGCCGCCCAGCACAATGTCCGTACCGCGACCGGCCATGTTGGTGGCGATGGTTATCATTTTGGGGCTGCCTGCTTGCGCGATGATCTCTGCCTCGCGTACATGCTGCTTGGCATTCAGCACTTGATGCGGCAATTTTTCTTTTTCCAGCAGCCTCGACAGGAGCTCTGACGTTTCAATCGAAGTGGTGCCGACTAATACCGGTTGCCCGCGCTGGTAGCAATCCTGAATGTCCACAATCGCCGCTTGATATTTTTCATTCATGCTTAAGAAAACCCGATCCATCATATCTTTGCGTATCGTCGGCAGATGTGGCGGAACAATGACTGTTTCCAGACTGTAAATCTGCTGGAACTCAAAGGCTTCGGTGTCCGCTGTGCCGGTCATGCCGGCCAGCTTGTTATACAAGCGGAAATAATTCTGGAAGGTGATCGAAGCCAGGGTCTGATTTTCTTTCTGGATGGGCACCCCTTCTTTGGCTTCCACGGCCTGATGCAAGCCTTCTGACCAGCGCCGCCCAGCCATCATGCGCCCCGTAAATTCATCTACTATCACTACGTCGCCATCCTGCACCACATAATGTTGGTCACGAAAATACAGGCTGTGCGCGCGCAACGCGGCATACAGATGATGAATCAACATGATGTTGGCTGGGTCATACAAGCTGCCTCCGGCAGGCAACATCCCGGCCTTAGTCAGCAATTGTTCCGCGTGTTCGTGGCCTTCTTCGGTCAGCAAAACCTGCCGACTTTTTTCGTCCACGCTGTAATCGCCTGGGCCGTCTTCTTCTTTCTGGCGTATCAACTGTGGCGCCAGTTTGTTCGTGCGCAAATAAACTTCCACGTCATCTTCAGCCTGGCCGGAAATAATCAGCGGAGTGCGTGCCTCATCTATCAGAATGGAATCTACCTCATCCACGATGGCGTAATTCAGCTTGCGCTGAAAACGCTCGCCGGCCTGAGTAGCCATGTTGTCGCGCAGATAATCAAAACCGAATTCGTTGTTAGTGCCGTAGGTGATGTCCGCAGCGTAAGCCGCTTGCTTATCCGCATGATTCATCTGCGACAGGATGACACCGACTGACAGACCCAGAAAACGATAAAGCCGACCCATCCATTCGGCATCACGCGCCGCCAGATAATCGTTCACCGTTACCACATGCACCCCTGAGCCAGACAGCGCATTCAGATAAGCAGGCAAGGTGGCCATCAGAGTTTTTCCTTCGCCGGTACGCATCTCCGCAATTTTTCCGTAGTGCAGCGCCATGCCGCCTATCAGTTGTTCGTCGAAGTGGCGCATCTGCAATATGCGCCGCCCAGCTTCGCGCACCACGGCAAAGGCTTCTGGTAACAAGGCATCCAGCGTCTCGCCTTGGTTAACGCGCTGCTTGAAGTCATCGGTCTTGTGGCGCAACTCCTCATCGGATAATTTCGCCAATCCCGCCTCAAGGGCGTTGACTGCTAATACAGATTGTTGATATTGCTTAAGCAGCCTGTCGTTGCGACTGCCAAAAATTTTTTTTAGTATGCTAGAAATCATAGTTGATATTTTCTGGGTGCTTTATGAATTACTCATTGCTGCGCGAATTCGCGAATTAATTAACCTAAAAAAAGCAGTTGGCCACAGAGAACGCAAAGTTCACAGAGAAAAACCATGGGTTGCCACTAATACCCCTCTCACCCATTGGGTGAATATTTAAAATGTGTGAAACCCGCATTCTCTCTGTGTTCTCTGTGGCTTGAAATGCGGTTTTTAGGATTAATGGTGTCGCCTTAAACAAAAAGGGTGAGGCAGCTACACCTCACCCTTGCTTTGCATCAAATATGCTTGACTAGCTCTCGGCACTTGGCAGGAAGCGCTGAGGGTTTTGGGCGACCCCTCTGAATCTCACTTCAAAATGCAAATGGTTGCCAGTAGAGCGACCCGTGCTGCCCACTCTAGCGATCTCCTGTCCACGGCGCACTACCTGACCTACTTTAACCAACAACTTGGAGCCGTGAGCATAGCGCGTTATCACATCATGCCCATGATCGATTTCGACCATATTACCATATTGCACATGGTAAGCGGAATACACCACAATGCCTCCTGCAGCGGCGTGTATGGCTGATCCTTCCGGCATGACATAGTCTATTCCTTCGTGCATGGCATTATGTCCGGTAAAGGGATCTATGCGCCAGCCAAAGTTAGAGGAGTACCAACCGCTGTTAATCGGCGCTGCGGAAATAAACTGTTTTTTGTTCAGGATATCCTGCTTTAACAGGGGTTCCAGTGCCACTAATTTGTCATTGCGGTCACTCAGCAATCCCATTAAATGATCCAATTGCTGATCCATGCTGGTTAGCGAAACATCCTGCTGCATAGTGGGTGAGACTGAAATAAATGGGCCACCTTGCGCGGGTGCTTTAGTGAAATCAAATTCCTGCGGCTTCATGCCACTCAGCCTTGCGAGGCGTGTACCCAGAGCATCTAAGCGCATTAGCTCAGCTTGAATCTGCCCCAGCCGTTTGGCCATGGTATCCATACCTTCGCGCATATAGGCGCGTCGCTTCAGATCCGTTTCAGCTTGCACACTGGAGAGCCAAGAACGCATCTCGCTGCTCATTGTTTCGGGTTGAAAGCGGACTATAAGATACTGTGCAGCAAGTACGGCAGCAAAGAACAAGCTCAAAAACAGTATTAAAAGCACCAGCAGGTGTCGGCCACCGATGGTCATACTTCGAGCTTTTGCATAACGATGGGAAACTAGAATAACATTCATATTCTTCTTTCTGTATTAAGCTAACGGTGTGTCACATCAAATAAATTCATACTTTGATTCCAACCAGGAATTGCGCTCACTACTCCTCAAGGCTGAGCAGTTGCGCGCTTTGCAACAAAGCTACGAGCAAGTCGCCCCTGCTGCTCTGGTTCGCTTTAGCCATGTAATGCTGCTTGAGCAAACAATTTTGACACTCATGGCTGACAATAGTGCAGTGGCTGCAAAGTTACGCCAACTTGCCCCAAGACTGGCGCAGTTGCTCACAGAGAGCGGGTGCGAGGTTACTGCAATTCAAGTTAGGGTGCAAGTTGCCCTGCCGCTCATTTCCCGCCCTGAGCCTCCACCGGCACTGAGTGCCGCAGGGAAAAAACGGCTGATCGCCTCGACCGAAAAATTACCTAGTTCGTTGCTGAAAAATGCTTTGCAGCGATTAGCAAAAAAATAGGGGATGGTTAATAATTCAAAAATTAAAAATGCCCCAATATCATGCGATCCTTTGTATATAAAAAGACCCAGGCTCTCTATCTGGAGTTAAAAATGGGCATGTTTTTTTGAGTGATTCATAGTGGTTATGATGTAAATAATTTATTGAACCAATAATCTGCCAAGAGGTATTGTGGGGTAGGAACGCTTCTAGTAAATATTGTTCATTCCAAAACCTAATATCACCCATGAGCCATTCATTTGAATAATTTCTTGGGGAAAATATATCATGTATATGAACTATTACGCCTTTGTTTAGCGAAGGCAGTAGCTGCAGATATTCAAATAGTACGTCCCCTTGTGGCCTGATGATGTGGGAGGAATCTATAAAAAGGATGTCGCAATCTGCCAATTCTGAAAAGAAGGAAATTTCAACATCCTCTATTTTCTTTCTAATCACTGTCACACCAGTTTTTTCTAACCATGGCATTTCGTAAGGTTCTATGCATACATGCTTACATGTGTAACTTGGATCGTCCTGTTTGTTCATGCTTATTGCATTTATTGCCATGAGAGTGGAGTTGCCGCTGCCAATTTCAAATATTTTTTTTGGTTTTTTTGACCTGATAAGTTGATACCAATACTCGGCATCTCCTGACTCAAATGTTTCATTAGCCATAAAAAACAGGGCTGTTCAGAAATTGGTTTGTTAGTGGGTATATTTTCTAGTTCTGATGAAAAAACAAATTCCTTTAGGGTGTTCAACTGTCCTTGAATATTCCAGTTAATGCCTGGTAGATTTCTTTCTGTAGAGAATAAATGCTTATTGTTCCTGAAATCGAACTGCGGATCATAGTAGTGATTAACTAGAGGAAATACGCCGACTCCCAGCAAGGTGTTTTTACATAAGGGAAATTTTCGGATACCGGCTTTTCTGACGATTTTCAGAACCCAGGCGGAAATAAACACCAGCGGAACAAAAAAAACATCTACGCATGGCATCAATTGCTTGATCAATTTTTTCATAGGGAAATTATTTGTGAGCAAGCTCTAAACTAATATGCGCCAGCCCACCAGCACATAGCGCTCGAGCAAATATAATAAAGCGAAGATTAATAGTAGGAAAATAACCAGCCGTACGATCTGCCAAGCTATGTTCTTATAGCGCGGGTTGCGAGTGAAAATATACATTGCGCCGGACAGCACGATGGAAAGTGCAGCAAAAATTAACAGCAGGCGCAAGATAAGCATAATGTGTCCCTAGGTTGTTTTTGCGCGGCTATCTTGGGTGCGCTGGGATTTATTTAAGCGGCCTGCAATTGCAAGCGCAAGAAAGCGGGCGCTTCCTCAGGTTTGCTGAAGGTTGCAAATTCCCATGCTTGGTCATCAGCCAGCAAAGCACGCAACAGGGCGTTGTTGAGAGCATGTCCCGATTTATAACCGGAGAATGCTCCGATCAGGGGGTGGCCGAGCAGGTACAGATCGCCGATGGCATCCAACACTTTGTGTTTGACGAATTCATCTTCAGAGCGCAAGCCATCTGGATTAATGACGCGGTATTCATCCATGACGATGGCGTTGTCTAGGTTGCCGCCCATAGCCAAGCCCTGCGCACGCATGGCCTCGACATCCTGCATAAAACCAAAGGTGCGGGCACGACTGACCTCCTTGATGTAGGAGTGTTCACCTAAATCTATGGTCACATTCTGCCGTGTAGCGGCAAATACCGGATGAGTGAAATTAATGGTGAACCCCAATTTGTAGCCGTTGAAGGGTTCAAAACGTACCCACTTATCGCCATCCTTCACTTCTACTGTTTTTTTGATACGGATGAATTTTTTGGTTGCAGACTGTTCGACTATGCCTGCGGATTGCAGCAGAAAAATAAATGTTCCGGCGCTACCATCCATGATGGGGACTTCAGCGCTGTTCAAATCAATGTAAGCATTATCCACACCCAGCCCAGCGCAGGCAGACATCAAATGTTCGATGGTTGCCACGCGCGCACCGTTTGCTTCCAAGCAGGTGGATAAGCGGGTGTCATGCACGGCATGTGCCTCAGCGCGAATTTCCACGACAGGTTTGAGATCCACGCGGCGGAATACGATCCCGCTGTTGACAGGCGCAGGGCGCAGAGTCAGGTCAACCCGCTCGCCCGTGTGCAACCCGACCCCAGTTGCTTGCACTATTTTTTTCAGTGTGCGTTGCTTAACCATGTCTTAATTGAGGCTCAATAAAATCATGATGTACTCTAACACAGCCGTGGCTTCTAGCTCAAATGCTTGCGGGTAGAATGCAATGGTAATGTCCGCACGATCCGGCGCTCGCTCATTTGGCAACGTGATAAAATGCCCGCCTTTTCCGCATATCACTTCATTAGGAAGGCCGTCATGTTCTCCAGAAAAAATACCATTGCCCATACCGACCCCGAATTGTGGGTGGCGATTCAGAATGAAAACCGTCGTCAGGAAGATCACATCGAGCTGATCGCCTCGGAAAATTACACCAGCCCGGCGGTGATGGAGGCGCAGGGTAGTCAGCTCACCAATAAGTACGCCGAGGGTTATCCGGCCAAGCGCTACTACGGCGGTTGCGAGTATGTGGACGTGGCCGAGCAACTGGCGCTTGATCGCATCAAGCAATTGTTTGGTGCCGAGTATGCCAACGTACAACCACATTCCGGTTCGCAGGCTAATCAGGCGGTGTATATGGCGGTGCTCAAACCGGGCGACACCATACTCGGCATGTCGCTGGCGCACGGTGGACATCTGACGCATGGCGCGTCGGTGAGTATCAGCGGCAAGCTGTACCACGCCGTACAGTACGGCCTGAATGAAAAAGAAGAAATAGATTATGACGCAGTGCAAAAACTGGCGCTGGAACACAAGCCAAAAATGATCGTGGCTGGTGCCTCGGCTTACGCGCTGGTCATAGACTGGAAGCGCTTCCGCACCATCGCCGACAGTGTCGGTGCATATCTGTTTGTGGACATGGCGCACTACGCTGGCTTGATTGCGGCGGGCTATTATCCTTCGCCAGTGGGCATTGCCGATTTCGTGACCAGCACCACGCACAAAACTTTGCGCGGCCCACGCGGTGGTTTTATTCTGGCTCGTGCCGAGCATGAGAAGGTGCTTAACTCCGCCATTTTCCCCGGCATTCAGGG
>JANONO010000024.1:0-7518 GCA_031420875.1 Gallionellaceae bacterium
TTTTTTCTCGCGGGACTTTTATGGGACTCGGTAGTGCATTATTGTGTGCTGTAGTGCATGGTTGCGCTGGCCAAATCCAAACGCAGTTAATAAAATCATTTCAGTAAACCGCCACAGTCCGCACAAGCCGACAACCGGTCGGTCACAGATCCCCTTCTGATTTCTGCTCTTGGCACGAGCGCACAAGGTAGCAAGAAACCAAAACGAGCGAAGCGAAGTTTCAGTGTAGGCTAACTTGCGAAGCTGGTTAAGCGAAGCGGCCGGAACTAAAGACGAAGCCAACGCAGTGATCGTTTCTATCAGGACACCTGATTACTGCACCTCGCTCAAAGTCCCATCAGCAAACAACACCGCGCAACGCACTTGCTTGCCTGCATACACCGCCTGCATGGCTGCACGGTATTCCAACATTTGTGCGGCGTAACGATCGGGCTGCTGCTGTTCGCTGACCTTGTAATCGAGCACCCACACTTCGTCATCGAATTCCACCAGCCTATCAATGCGGCGCAGATCGCCATGTGCATTAACGTATTGCATTTCGTTGGATGCTGAGCGATATTGCTGCGGGTCAAAGTAGCGTTGCAAATCTGGCTGCGCCAGCAGATGTTGAGCTTGTTGCCAGAGTGAATCCATTTCGGTTGCGGGAATGCCGAGGCGTTGTTGCAACCCCACCCTCTCCCGCGCTGTCGCGCTTCCCTCTCCCGCAAGCGGGGAGAGCGTAGCGAGGGGGGCGAAGCCGATTGGGAGAGAAGATGGCACACAATATTGCAACAGCATATGCAGCCATATTCCTTGTTGCTGCGCGGCGGTCTTATGCACAGCGCGCTTGCCAGTGGAAATAGGTCGCCGCAAGGCATCATCTGTATCACTTACGGCAACGCCGGGTTCAATCTGATCACCGGACTCGCTCTGGCCACCGGGTTTGCTCTGATCTAAGTGGATTAAACCCAACAACGGATTGCTGCCCTGCCCTGCTGCCGCTGCAATGCGCCCATACCAAGATGTCTCCTTCATCTCGCCATTGCCGCTCACCAGCAATGCCTGTTTGGCGCGTGTCATGGCGACGTAAAGTAAATTCATTTCTTCGCGCTGCGCATGATTTTCTTCAGCATCAAAATATTTTTTTCTCTTGCCCGCCTGCCCGCATTTGCTGGCGTGTAGGGAAAAATGAACGGGCTGTGGAGTGTTCGGTGGCCAGTCTAGCAACACATCATAGCTATCCACTTTGCGTCGCACATCATTTGCATCCAGCAGCCACACGATTGGCGCTTCCAAACCCTTGGCCTCGTGTACCGTATAAATTCGCAGTGAATTGCCTACGTCACCGATCTTGCCTTCATCCGGCGACTCATTGTCGCTGGCAAGTCGTAATTCCTTAAGCTCAACCAAAAAACGCGGCAGACTAGGGTAGCGACCTGCATCCACATTCAGCGCGATTTCGATAAATGCCTGTAGATTGGCGCGCACTGTTTCGTGCAACTCTGGCGGCAGCGCTGCGGCATAACGCCGCACTAGATCACCTTCAAAATAGATGCGGTCGAGCAGATCATGCACCGGCAATTTGTCGGCCAGCAACTGCCAACTGAACAGCAAGCGATGAGCGCGCAGCAGCAGTGGCGAGGCGGTGTTGCTTTCGACAATATTTTTTAGGCGCATCCACCAACTGCCGCTTTCAGCATCCTGCGCCAGCAACATCAAATCATCATCTGTGCAAGAAAAAATCGGCGAGCGCAGTGTTTGCGCCAACTCAAGATCAGCAAACGGAGTGATCATAAAAGTCAGCAGCGCCTGCAAATCTTCCGCTTCCAGCGTATCCAACAGTCCGCCGCGCCGCGAGCTTAGAAATGGAATGTGGCGGGTACGCAAAGCATGTTCATATACCTTCAGATGGGTGCGTTTTCGCACCAGCACCATGATGTCGCGGTATGTGGCGCGGCGCGAAATTCCCTTCTCATCTTGTATGCTCCAATGCGTCACGATCTGGGCGATCTGCTCGGCAAATTGCTCTGCCTCAAGTTCACGAGCACCACTTTCTTTTTCGCTGCGTGGCGTGGTGAGCGGGTTACGCAGACTCTCTCCTGCTGGCGGGCGCAGAGGCTGCTCGTTTGCTACCGCAAGCGGTAAAATTTCTACATGCCCAGGTAAATCTTGATGATGCGCGGTGTGTGTATCGAAATTCAGCAAGCCATCCGGGTGTTGTGCAAACACACCATTCACCACTTGCAATACCGCTGGGGCATTGCGCCGAGTGACGTTCTGACTCAAGTAATGTGCGTCGAACTCTTGCTGCAACCATGTGCTCACTTCACCAAAAAGCCGTGTATCGGCGCGGCGAAAACGATAAATGGATTGCTTGGGGTCACCCACCACAAAAATGGTGGGTCGCGATTCCACCGCTGCCGAAGCGGCGAACCAGGCTTGCAAAATTTGCCATTGCACCGGATTGGTATCCTGAAACTCATCCAGCAACACATGCCGATAACGGCTATCCAGTTTGTATTGCATATACTCGGCACAATCGCTCTGCTTGAGCAAGCAACATGCTTGCCATTCCACATCAGTAAAATCCATGTGTTGTTGGCGCAATTTAATCTCTTGGTAATGTTCCAGATAAGCCACGCCACAATGAAGTGCGGCTGCATTCAAGCGTACTACATCAAGATCACCTAAAGCATCACGCACGACTTGCAACTTGCCGAACAGCACATCACGCGCCAACAAAAAAATCTCGGCATTTTGTTTTTTGGTCGGCTTAAAGCTGCGAGGTTCGTCGGCTTTGGTATAGAGTATCTGCGACAGGGCAGAAAAACGCTGGTGCGGATCAGCCACTTCCCATGCGACTTGCAGCTTGTTGGCGTTGTCGCACTGCACCTCAGTACCGGTCGCCAACGCTCGCACCCAAGCAAGCACAGCTGCATGTAATTCCACATCTTCACAGGCAATGGCAATTGGATCGGCATCCAGATTCACATCGAGTTCGATACGAATTTGCTCTGCTGCCCATACCACTGGATTACTTTGACCTTGTGTATAAGCCCACCACTCCGCCCGCTTCGAAATAAATTTTTCCAGTAGCGCATAAGTGCCATGCAAACCGTATTCCGCGAATAACCATTGCATTTTTTGCGAAGTTTCACTGTCGGGTGTAGCGCGCAATGACTCGGCAAATGATTGCCATGCTTCTTCGTGCAGCGCTGAGGTGCGCTCCAGCAATTGCATCCCGACCGGCACACCGGAATTCAACGGTGCGCGCTGAATAATTTGCATGAACCAGCCATGAAAAGTGCTAATGGTAAGCGCGGGTTGTGCCAGCAAAAAATCCCGGTACAAGCCACGCGCACGCGCCAGCACAAGGCTGTCAACTTCGTGCAGATCACGCTCCTTCAGAAAATTTTTGACTGTCGCGTCATCTTGCGTGGCCAGCAGGTGCAGCCATTCATGCAGCCGCGCCTGCATTTCCTGCGCGGCTTTGCGGGTAAAGGTGATAGCAAGAATCTCCGAAGGCCGCACGCCCGCCAGCAGTAAACGCAAGATGCGCGACACCAGCAGCCAGGTCTTGCCGCTGCCAGCGCAAGCTTCTACCACCACGCTGTGTTGGGGGTTAAGGGCGATGCTGTTATCCATGTGCATCTCTAAAAATCCAAACTTCGTCGCGATACTGTGTTGCTCATAAAAAATTACTCCTTACATATCCTGCATATGCGGCGTCGCATTTTTTTGCTCGCGCCTTGTCTCGCTTAGAATTTTGAATTTTTAGAGGCGCCCCCATGCTCATTCACCTGCCATTCGCCCTTGCGACACAAGCCGCGCATCTCGCAATATTGACAATCCTCTTCCACCCCATGTGCAGGCAAGGCTGCGCCAGCGCGCATCTGCTCGAACACAGTCAGCAGCCGCTCAATATTGGCTTGCGTCAAATGCGGGACATCCTGCGGTGGCGCAATCAAAGCCACCTTATCTTTTTCAATGCTGATAAATGCCGCTTCATCGGCCTCATACACATGCGCGTAGCAAGCCAGTTGCACATCTTCGCCCGGCTCTTTGAGTTTGTTACGCAGTTTGCTTGCGTCCATCATCTTGTAGTCTAGGACACGAGTCTGCTGACCGTTAACATCTACCCGATCTATCCGTCCGTGCAAAATCAAGTCAGCGTTAAGCGGCAATTCAAATGGCACTTCTCCACCTTGATAGCGCCAGCCTTCTTGCTCGTTTTTTATCTGCGCTTCAAGATAGGCCGGAATGGCTTGCTGCCAGCGCTGCAACCAAGCGCGCGCCAGATAGTCACGCTGGATGACGATTGCGAATATTTCATTGCTGATGCGATGCAGCGTAGCAATTAATGCTTCCATCTCGTGCTGCGCCAGCAACGGGAATTGCTGATGAAAACCATGCAAAATTTTATGCACCCACTCGCCGAAATCACGCTTATCTACTTTCTCACTCACCTCATCCAGCTCGTTCAGGCGCAGCATATGGCGCGCATAAAATTGATAGGGACACGCTACCAGACTGTTGTAGCCGCTGGCTGAAATGCGTTGCGGAATCAATCTTTGCGGCACTCCAGGCATCCCAGATACACGGGGCGCAGGCATGGCAGCAGTATTCGGCAAGGCGAACTCAGCACTGCGTACTTGCGCGCTGTTCAACAACGCAGCCAATTCTTGCTCTGCCAAATCATCACCGTAAGTCAGTTCATGCAAGGTGCCGAGCATATCGAGATAAGGGCTGAGCAAATTTTCTTCACCATTCTGGTTTGCCTGCCAGGTCGCCAGCACGGTATCGTTCATCACCAGCACTGCCATCAGATCGTCGCGTTGCTGTGCCAGCATCACCTCGCGTGTCGGCAAGCCGAGCGTGGCGCGCACCGCATCGTTGAACCCTATTCCAGGGTTATTATTGCCCGGCAGATGAGCCGCATCACAACCCAGCAACAGCACTGCATCAAAACTGCGCCAGCGCGTTGCGGCAAGATGGGTGAGCAGCACCGGGCTGTCTATCGTACTGTCGCGAAAAGTATGGGCATCCAGTTGCTGGGTCAGCCAATGCCGCCACTCGCTCAGACTGAATCGCGTGCTATCGGCTTCCAGCTCGCGCTGCCAAGTTTGCATGACACGCAGCAATTGCAAACCCGCGTCATCAGTTGCCAATCCGCGCACAATGCCCAAAATATCCAAGCTGTCATGCAGCGCGTGCAACCAGCCAGCCAAGGTATCGCTTTTCTTGCTCAGCACTCCCGCCGCCTGGCGCAGCCGCACCAGCGCCACCTGCTCCACGCTATCGCCCTGTACCAAGGCAATGTATGCCTGCAAATTTGAAGCCACACTATGCTTGCGTACCAGTTGTTCGAGTTGATAGACCGCTTGCTGGCGTTGACGCACATCATGATCAGCAAAGATAAATGGCGACTTGAGCAAGTCGAGCACATCCTGATAATAAAAATCGCTTTGCAGAGTATCCAACCAGCGCATTAATACCGTGCTCACCGCCAGCGTAGAATATGTCCAACCCGCTTCGTCGCGCACCAGCACCTCTGCGCGCTCTAGCAGGGCGCGCACACGGCGCGCCACGAGGCGATCTTGCGCCACGATGGCGATATTTTTTTTACCTGCCAGCAGCCAGCGTCGCACCTGCAACTCGGCGGCGCAAGCTTCTTGTTCCAGGCCATTTGCAGCAAACAAGCGCAGGCGATGACTGAGTGAGGCTTGCGGAAAATGTTGGCTTAAGTGAACAGCCTGCTCGCGCAAAGACAATGAAGCGTGGGACGGTGAAAAATCTGGGGAGAGTGTAAGCAGCACAGCGCATTCCGCTTGCCGCGCGGCCATCTCGCGCAAATCAAATACCGTCACTGACGCACGTTGCCGGTAAGCCTCCAGAAATCGCGCTTCCGGCGCAGTTAAATTGCTGGCTAATATAACTGTCAGCGGCGCACTCGCTTGTTGGGCAAGCTGCGCCAAACGCTGTTGATTAGCGCGCGCGCTATCCAGTTCACCGCTGCTATTCATGGCATACCATAGCTCATGCACCAAGCGCGCCTCGAACTGCATCGCCGCACCACGCTTGGCCTGATACGCCTGTTCTAGTTGAGCCAGAAAATCTTGCTCGTTTTGCGGCAAAGTAATTTGATGCTGAGTCAGCTCATCCAGCAGCACCAGCAATTCACGCGCGATGCCCCACAAGTCGGCATCGGGAAACCAGCGCCTCGTTCGCAATGCCTGATACAAGGCTGTGGCGCGGCAAGAATCAGGAGTGATAGAACGATCAAGGGGAACAGACTGCGCCCAGTCGTGCAGTGTAAGCATCTGCGGCAGCAATAGCGTGGGGCATTGGGCAACTCGCGCCAGACTATGCGCCAAGGGCTGTGCCACATGGTTGTTGGGTAACAACACCAGCGCACGACGCAAATCGGGAATTTCCTGCTGATGTTGCGCCACGATGTGATGCGCCACCGCATCAAAAAAAATAGCGGCGCAATTTGCTTGGCCGCTATTTTGATTTATTTCCATTGCAAGAAAAGTGTTTAGCGTTCCAACAAATGGAATTTTTCTTTGACATCCTTCCATGCGTCCGCATCAGATGGCCCATCTTTCTTTTCCACGATGGGTTTCCACAGCTTGGATAGCTCGGCATTCAGCGCGATGAAATGGCGTTGCTCTTTAGGTAAATCATCCTCGGCATAAATCGCCTCGACCGGACATTCGGCCACACACAGGGTGCAGTCTATGCACTCATCCGGGTCTATCACCAGGCAATTAGGCCCTTCGCGGAAACAATCCACCGGACAAACATCCACGCAATCGGTAAATTTACATTTGATGCAAGATTCAGTAACAACGTAAGTCATTGGGTAAAGCTCCTATCGGTAATCCGCTATTTTAACAAAATAAGGCTTAATGGCGCTAGCGCCGTGTTACGCCTGCAATCCAATGTTGATACAAATGGCCGGCGACAGTATGTAATTTCGGCAATTTGTTCGCCATCTGCGTTTGCATCAAAGCGGCAAGCTGCACGGCTGGGCTGAGGGCACTGGCGGTAATTTCATCCGCGCCTAGCGCACACCAACTCTGGATCATATCTCGCGTCATTTCCACATGGCATTGCAAAGCCAGATGTTTGCCCAGCGCAAACGCCTGATTGGCGCAATGTTCGCTGGACAATAAACGGGTCGCGCCGTGCGGCAAGCTAAAGGTTTCACCATGCCAATGAAAAGCCTCAAACTCCGCAATATCACCGAACCAAGTGCGCGCCATATCGTTATCCGATACAGTCACCTTACCCCAGCCAATTTCCTTAACCGGGTTGCGCGTCACCTGCCCGCCCAGCGCCTTAGCCATCAACTGCCCGCCGAGGCAATGACCCAACACCGGAATATCCTGCGCCACTGCCTGACGAATCAAGGCCAGCACCTGCGCTACCCACGGCAGATCATCATTCACGCTCATCGGCCCACCCATGAACACCAAACCGGAATAGGCGCTGACATGTTGCGGCACAACATCACCTTTATCTATGCAGATAAGC
>JANONO010000025.1:0-10148 GCA_031420875.1 Gallionellaceae bacterium
CCCCTCGCGGAAGTTCGCGGTAATCGGGGTTTCGATAATAGAACCGTCCGGCTTGGCCATCAGGCCACGCATCCCGGCCAGCTGGCGGATCTGTGCCGCCGAACCGCGCGCGCCGGAGTCAGCCATCATGTAGATGGAGTTGAACGACTCCTGCATCATCACCTTACCCTTCTTGTCGGTGCGTACCTCGCCTGTGGCGCGATCAATTATCGGCTCGCTGCCTAGTTGATCCATCATGGCCTTAGCCACCAGATCACCGGTACGGCCCCAGATGTCCACTACCTTGTTATAGCGCTCGCCTTGAGTCACCAGCCCGGAGGTGTATTGCACGTCTATCTCACGCACTTCTTTTTCTGCCGCGCCTATCAACTCATTCTTCTGCGGCGGCACCAGCATATCATCCAGACAGATTGATATGCCGGCACGAGTCGCGTAAGTGAAACCGGTGGTCATCAGCCGATCCGCCATAATGACCGTATTACGCAGGCCGCTACGGCGGAAGCTGGTGTTGATCAGCCGTGAAATTTCTTTTTTCTTGAGTGCTTTATTGACCAACAAAAATGGTAATCCGACGGGTAAAATTTCGGACAGGATAGCGCGCCCTACTGTGGTCTCATAGCGGGTACGAATTTCTTGACGCACACCCTGTTCGTCAAGGTAAGCCTCCTTGATCCGCACCACAACCTTGGCCTGTAAATCGACTTGGTCTGATTCATAAGCGCGCAGCACTTCGGATACATCGGCAAACATCGAACCTTCGCCCAAAGCGCCAATTTTTTCACGGGTCATGTAATACAGACCCAATACGATGTCCTGCGACGGCACGATAATCGGTTCACCGTTGGCAGGTGACAACACGTTGTTGGAGGCCAGCATCAAGGTGCGACATTCCATCTGCGCTTCCAGCGACAATGGGACGTGTACCGCCATCTGGTCACCGTCAAAGTCGGCGTTAAACGCGGTACACACCAGCGGGTGCAACTGTATAGCCTTGCCTTCGATCAAGATAGGTTCAAATGCTTGAATGCCGAGACGGTGCAGCGTAGGCGCACGGTTCAGCAACACCGGATGTTCGCGAATAACATCTTCCAGAATATCCCATACCACTGGATCTTCCGCTTCCAGCATACGTTTGCCAGCCTTGATCGTAGTAGCCAGGCCGAGAATTTCCAGCTTGTGGAAAATGAAGGGCTTGAATAATTCCAGCGCCATTTTCTTGGGCAGACCGCACTGATGTAATTTCAGTTGCGGGCCCACCACAATCACCGAACGACCAGAATAATCCACGCGCTTGCCCAGCAAGTTCTGGCGGAAACGACCGCCTTTGCCCTTAATCATGTCGGCCAGTGATTTCAATGGGCGCTTGTTAGCACCGGTCATGGCTTTGCCACGGCGACCGTTGTCCAGTAGCGAATCCACCGACTCCTGCAACATGCGTTTTTCGTTACGCACGATAATTTCCGGCGCCTTCAATTCCAGCAAACGCTTCAAACGATTGTTGCGGTTGATCACGCGACGATATAAATCGTTCAGGTCGGAAGTGGCAAAACGGCCACCATCCAAAGGAACGAGAGGACGCAGTTCCGGCGGCAACACAGGCAACACCAACATTACCATCCACTCCGGCTTGATACCGGAAACCAAGAAAGCCTCAAGAATCTTCAGACGCTTGGCATATTTCTTAATTTTTGTTTCAGAGCTAGTTGCTTCCAATTCGGCACGCAGCTTTTCTACCTCAGCCGGTACGTCCAGCGCGCGCAGTAGCGAGCGCACTCCTTCCGCACCCATCACTGCGGAAAAATCATCACCGTACTCTTCCAGCTTGGCCAGATAATCATCTTCAGATAACAGTTGCCCGCGGTTGAGCGGCGTCATGCCGGGCTCAGTCACGACAAAGGCTTCAAAATATAAAACGCGCTCAATATCACGCAGCGTCATATCCAGCACCATGCCTAAGCGTGACGGTAATGATTTCAAGAACCAGATATGTGCTACTGGACTGGCCAGTTCGATATGCGCCATGCGCTCGCGGCGCACCTTGGATAAGGTTACTTCCACACCGCACTTCTCGCAGATCACACCGCGATGCTTGAGGCGCTTGTATTTACCACACAGGCACTCGTAATCCTTAGTTGGGCCAAAAATCTTGGCGCAAAACAAACCATCACGCTCCGGCTTGAAGGTGCGATAGTTGATTGTCTCTGGTTTCTTCACCTCTCCATATGACCATGAGCGGATTTTTTCCGGCGAAGCCAGCCCGATCTTGATCGCGTCGAACTCTTCCTTTTGTGTTACTTGTCTGAATAAATCGAGTAGTGCTTTCATGTATGCCTCCTAAAATCTGGTTGTTAGGTCTGTAGGTCGGAATTTGTCCCGACCTGCGATACTCAGTGCCGCTCCAGATCTATATCAATACCCAGCGAGCGAATTTCTTTGGTCAATACATTGAATGACTCTGGCATACCAGCATCAATTTTATGGTCACCCTTGACGATGCTCTCATAAATTTTGGTACGCCCGGATACGTCGTCCGACTTGACTGTCAGCATTTCCTGCAAGGTGTAAGCCGCGCCATACGCTTCCAGCGCCCACACCTCCATCTCACCGAAACGCTGGCCACCAAACTGCGCCTTGCCGCCCAGCGGTTGCTGGGTCACCAAGCTGTAAGGGCCAGTGGAACGAGCGTGCATCTTGTCATCTACCAAATGGTGTAGCTTGAGTACGTGCATATAGCCCACGGTCACCTGACGAGAAAACGCCACACCGGTGCGCCCATCGTGCAGAGTGACCTGCCCGGAGCGCGGCAGATCCGCCAACTCCAGCATATTTTTAATTTCTTCTTCATTTGCGCCGTCGAATACTGGCGTTGCAAACGGCACTCCGTTCTTCAGGTTGCGGCATAATTCCAACACCTCTTCGTCAGTGAATGCCGCGACTTCTGCCGCCTGTTCGTGCTTGTAAATATGGCTAAGGAAAGTGCGAATTTTGGAAATCTTGGCTTCTGCTTCCAGCATCTTGCCGATTTTTTGCCCCAACCCCTTAGCCGCCCAACCCAGATGCACTTCTAGCACCTGACCCACGTTCATACGCGACGGTACGCCGAGCGGATTGAGCACGATATCCACCGGTGTGCCATCGGCCATATACGGCATGTCTTCCACTGGCACGATGCGCGATACCACGCCCTTGTTACCGTGACGACCCGCCATCTTGTCGCCGGGTTGCAAGCGGCGTTTGACCGCCACATACACCTTGACCATCTTCTGCACGCCTGCTTGCAGCTCATCGCCTTGCGTCAACTTCTTTTTCTTCAACTCGAATGCCGCATCGAACTCTTGCCGCTTCTGCGCCAAACTTTCTTTGACCTGCTCCAGTTGCGATGCGGCATCTTCGTTGCCTAGGCGAACATCAAACCACTGGTGGTGTTCTATACCAGCCAAATATTCTTTAGTGAGCTTGGTGCCTTTGGTCAGTTTTTTCGGACCACCATTGGCAACCTTGCCCACCAGCAATTTGCTCAAGCGGGTGAACACGTCCACCTCCACAATACGCATCTGGTCAGCCAAATCTTTTTTGTAACGGTTCAACTCGTCATCAATAATCTGTTGCGCCCGCGCATCGCGTTGCAAGCCTTCACGGGTGAACACCTGCACATCAATGACCGTACCGGAAATGCCGGCGGGTACGCGCAGCGAGGTATCCTTCACATCGCTGGCTTTTTCACCAAAAATGGCGCGCAGCAATTTTTCTTCCGGTGTCAATTGTGTTTCGCCTTTGGGTGTGACCTTGCCTACTAGCACGTCACCGACCACCACATCTGCACCGATATGCACGATGCCGCAATCATCCAAGCGTGCCATTTGGCCTTCAGACAAATTGGGAATGTCGCGTGTAATTTCTTCGGCGCCCAGCTTTGTGTCACGCGCTACAACGGTTAACTCTTCGATATGTATCGAGGTGAAGCGGTCTTCCGCCACCACGCGCTCGGAAATCAGAATCGAGTCTTCGTAGTTATAGCCATTCCACGGCATGAAGGCCACCAGCATGTTTTGCCCTAGCGCCAACTCACCCATGTCGGTGGATGCGCCGTCGGCAATCACATCGCCGCTGGCTATCATGTCACCCATCTTGACCAGCGGACGCTGATTGATGTTGGTGTTCTGATTGGAGCGGGTGTATTTGGTCAGGTTGTAAATATCTACGCCGACTTCGCCTGCCGTAGTTTCGTCATCATTGACGCGCACCACGATTCGACCCGCATCCACGTAATCCACCCGACCACCACGCCATGCCTGTACCGTAGTCCCTGAGTCAATTGCCACGGTGCGTTCAATACCGGTTCCAACCAGCGCTTTTTCTGCGCGCAAGCAAGGCACAGCCTGACGCTGCATGTTGGCACCCATCAAGGCGCGGTTCGCGTCGTCGTGCTCCAGGAAAGGAATCAGTGCTGCCGCCACCGATACCACCTGGGCAGGTGCCACGTCCATGTATTCGATATTAGTTGGATTAGCCAATACAAATTCGTTGTGTTGGCGCGATGAAACGATATCGTTAGTAAATTTACCCTTGTTATCTAGTTCAGCATTGGCCTGCGCGATAGTGAATTTGCCTTCCTCAATCGCCGACAGATAATCCACGGTATCGGTAGCCTTGCCCTTGATGACATGACGATAGGGGGTTTCGATGAAACCATAATTATTAATGCGGGCATACAGTGCCAAGGAGTTAATCAGCCCGATGTTCGGACCTTCCGGTGTTTCAATTGGACACAGACGACCGTAGTGCGTCGGGTGTACGTCGCGCACCTCAAAGCCTGCACGTTCCCGTGTCAAGCCGCCGGGTCCCAAAGCGGAAATACGGCGCTTGTGCGTCACCTCAGACAAGGGGTTGGTCTGATCCATAAATTGCGACAACTGGCTGGAGCCGAAAAACTCTTTGACCGCTGCCGAAATCGGTTTGGCATTGATTAAATCATGCGGCATTAAGTTGTCTGTTTCGGCCTGACCCAAACGCTCTTTCACGGCGCGTTCAACACGCGCCAATCCAGTACGGAACTGATTTTCGGCCAACTCACCTACGGCGCGCACCCGGCGATTACCTAGATGGTCAATGTCATCTATCTCACCCCGACCATTGCGTAGCTCAACCAGTATTTTGATGACCGCCACAATATCTTCATTGGAAAGTGTAACCTCACCAGTCAGCTCGTCGGAACCGATGCGGCGGTTAAATTTCATGCGGCCAACTGCCGATAAGTTATATCGCTCTTCGGAGAAAAACAGACCTTTAAATAAATTTTCTACAGCATCTTCTGTGGGTGGCTCACCCGGACGTATCATACGGTAGATGGCCACGCGCGCCGTCCACTGGTCAGTGGTCTCATCGGCGCGCAGGGTTTGCGAAATAAATGCGCCCTGATCCAGATCGTTGGTATACAAAGTCTGAATTTTGTTAATCCCTGCGGCTTTTAATTTTTCCAGCAGAGTTTCTGTAATTTCGTCGTTGGCATTGGCGATGATTTCACCGCTATCTTTATCCACTACGCTTTGTGCTAAAGCGCGCCCAAGCAGAAAGTCATCGCCCACCGTCAGTTTGTCTATGCCCGCTTCCTGAATTTCACGTATGTGGCGCACGGTGATGCGCTTGCCTGCAGCCACAATCACTTTGCCGCTCTTATTGGAGATGTCAAAGCGCGCCATTTCACCACGCAAGCGTTCTGGCACCACCTCGAACTGAATCCCTTTTTTGCCTAACAGGAAGGTGTCAAATTCAAAAAATGCCGCAAGAATTTGTTCAGGGGTATAGCCCAACGATTTCAGCAGAATAGTGACCGGCATTTTTCTGCGGCGGTCAATACGGAAATAAACATAATCCTTGGCATCGAATTCAAAATCCAGCCATGAGCCGCGATAAGGAATAATGCGCGCAGAAAAGAGCAGCTTGCCGGAGCTATGCGTCTTGCCGCGATCATGCTCAAAGAACACGCCAGGTGAACGGTGCAGCTGCGACACGATTACGCGCTCGGTACCGTTAATCACAAAGGAGCCGGTGTGTGTCATCAGCGGGATTTCGCCCATATACACTTCCTGCTCTTTAACCTCTTTAATTACATTAGGTTTGGATGCTTCCTTGTCGAACAGGGTCAGGCGCACTCGTGCGCGTATCGGTGAAGCATAGGTCAGTCCGCGTTGACGGCATTCCTTTACATCAAACGGCGGCAGCCCCAAGTGATAACTGACAAAATCCAGACGCGCATATTTATTATGGCTCTCGATCGGAAAAATAGAGTTGAATGCTGCCTGCAAGCCGTTGTTAATGCGCTGATCAGGTGACAGCTCAGCTTGCAAAAATTCGCTATAGGATTCAAGTTGTGTGGACAATAAAAAAGGTATTGGCAAAGCGCCAGTGCGTTTTGCAAAGCTTTTGCGGATACGTTTTTTTTCGGTAAAAGAATAACTCATGACATCTCCACGACAAGGAAAGTAAGATTTTGGTGCTGGCACAACTACGCTAGTCAAATCTGAACAAATTAGGTAAAGGGGAAAACCTTTTTGTTGTTCGCTGCCCGCTGCCTTCTTGAAGCGGCAAAAGGCTGACGGAATCCGTCAGCCTTTTGCCATACACTTGATGTTACTTGATTTCAGCAGTTGCGCCGGCTTCAACCAATTGCTTCAAAATGCTGTCAGCGTCGGCCTTGTTCACGCCTTCTTTCACCGCTTTCGGTGCGCCATCTACCAAGTCCTTAGCTTCTTTCAAGCCCAAACCAGTAATAGCTCGCACGACCTTGATGACGTTAACTTTGCTGGCGCCGGCATTAGTCAGCATCACGGCAAACTCGGTTTGCTCTGCAGCCGCTGCTGCACCACCGCCACCACCAGCCGGCGCAGCCACTGCTACCGCAGCAGCGGACACACCAAATTTCTCCTCCATATCTTTAATCAGCGAGGACAGTTCAAGCACGGTCATTTCCGCGATTGCGTCCAGAATGTCAAGTTTGTTTGCAGCCATGTTGCTCTCCTAAATATTTATTTCAAAAAGTTTGGTAATTGACTTAAGCGGCAGCCGCTTCGGCTTCCTTCCCTTCGACTTGGCTCAGGGCATGCTTGTCGCGGACAGCGGCCAAGGTACGCACAAATGTGCTGGTCGCAGCATTCATGGTGGCCATCAAGCGCGCAATCAACTCATTGCGACTTGGTGTGGCAGCCAGCACTTTAACTTGCTCCGCCGACATCACGGAACCCGCCATTGAACCCGCTTTGATTACCAGTCTGTCGTTGGTCTTGGCAAAGTCATGCACCACCTTGGCTGCGGCAATAGCATCAGCACTGATGCTATACACCAGCGGCCCCACCATTTTTTCCGCTAACGCCTCGAAAGGCGTGCCTTGCACCGCGCGTCTTGCCAAAGTGTTTTTCAACACTCGGAAATACACGCCAGATTTACGTGCATCGGCGCGCAATCGGGTAATGTCCACCACCCCCATGCCGCGATACTCAGCTAGGACTATGGTTTGCGCCTGCCCAACTTGTGCGCTGACTTCAGCCACTACCGCCTGTTTTTGTTGCAGATTAAGACTCAAAGTCTTCCTCCATTCTTATAACGGAACACGAAAAATTTTCAGTGCTCCACCGTTAACAACTGCGTCCATTAGCTGAAAAATAAACATCTTTCCTGCTCGCGGGCACACCATCTGCGTTGGGTCAGAAGACAGAGGACAGAAGACAGAAGACTGAAAGTCTTCCCACTACCATCAACTTTCTACCAAGATTAAGCTCTTATCGAACCCCTACGGTCTTTGACAATCTGCCATTAATGCCAGCAGTTCAAAGTTTGCAAGCGATATGGCATCATCACCATACCGCAAATTCAATACAATCTACGCAGCCAAGCTGGCCTGTTCAATACGGATGCCAACACCCATGGTGCTGGAGACAGATACTTTTCTCAGAAAGACACCTTTGGCATTAGCGGGTCTGGCCTTGTTCAAGGCTTCAATCAGTGCCAGCATGTTTTCACGCAAAGCTTCCGGCGCGAATGAAGCGCGGCCTATGGTGCATTGCACGATGCCGTTCTTGTCGGTACGGTACTGCACTTGTCCAGCCTTGGCATTTCTTACGGCACCAGCGACATCGGCAGAAACAGTGCCCACTTTAGGGTTGGGCATCAAACCACGCGGACCCAAAATCTGACCCAACTGGCCAACAATACGCATCGCATCAGGGGATGCAATCACCACGTCAAAATCCATTTTTCCAGCTTTGATGCTTTCCGCCAGGTCTTCAAAACCCACGATATCCGCACCGGCAGCCTTGGCCTCCTCAGCTTTCGCGCCTTGGGCAAATACTGCCACGCGCACTGTCTTTCCAGTTCCCTTGGGTAGCACCACAGAACCACGAACTAATTGATCAGATTTTTTGGCATCTATGCCGAGGTTAACCGCAATGTCAATTGATTCATCAAATTTGGCCTTAGCACTTTCCTTAACCATCTTGAGCGCCTCGTCCAGCGCATACAATTTGTTGCGATCCACTTTGGCCGCTAGTGCTTTATAACGCTTAGAAATATGTCCCATGCTATACCCCCTCCACAGTAATGCCCATGCTGCGCGCACTGCCAGCTATAGTGCGTACCGCTGCGTCCATATCGGCAGCAGTCAAATCAGGCATTTTGGTTGTGGCAATTTCTTCCGCTTGCTTGCGCGTTAACTTACCGACTTTGTCGGCATGCGGTGTCTTGCTGCCTTTTTGCACACCCGCCGCCTTCTTGATCAGAATGGTTGCCGGCGGGGTCTTCATAATGAAGGTAAAGCTCTTGTCTGCAAAAGCAGTAATCACCACGGGAATAGGCAGACCCGGCTCTACACCCTGAGTCTGGGCGTTAAAGGCCTTACAGAATTCCATGATGTTTAATCCGCGCTGACCCAGAGCTGGGCCGATAGGCGGGCTGGGATTAGCTTTGCCCGCAGGCACC
Organism: Gallionellaceae bacterium; assembly: GCA_031420875.1. Classification (GTDB taxonomy): domain Bacteria; phylum Pseudomonadota; class Gammaproteobacteria; order Burkholderiales; family Gallionellaceae; genus Nitrotoga. The sequence continues at coordinate 8,971 of JANONO010000025.1, forward strand.
TGCAGCTTAATATAGCCGATAATTTTCTTTGCCACTTTACTTCTCCTTATTGTGGGTTAAACGCATACCACGATTACTCTGATACGCTCCCCGGGTTTAAAACATTTAAGCTTTTTCGACTTGACCAAACTCTAACTCTACCGGTGTCGAGCGACCAAAAATAGTTACCGCCACCCGCAATTTATTCTTGTCATAATTAACATTTTCCACCGAGCCATGAAAATCGGTGAACGGACCTTCTTTAACACGCACCGCTTCACCCACTTCAAACAACACTTTTGGCCTTGGCTTTTCTACCCCGGCCTGCATCTGCTGCATAATAGTCTGCACTTCTTTTTCGCTAATTGGCGTTGGCTTCATTGCCGAACCACCTAAAAATCCAGTGACTTTGGGTGTGCTCTTAACTAAGTGCCAGCTTTCATCCGTCATTTCCATTTCAACCAGCACATAACCCGGAAAAAACTTACGCTCACTGATAGTCTTTTGACCAGACTTTAGCTCCACTACCTCTTCAACCGGCACCAGTATCTGACCAAACTTATCGTCTAATCCCGCCCGCTGAATACGCTCAAGCAGCGCACGATGCACACTTTTCTCAAACTGCGAATAGGTGTGTACAACATACCAATGTTTGGACATTAATCACGTCCCATCAACATATTCACCAAGACTAGCAGGCTAGCATCAACCGCCCACAGGAACAGCGCCATGATCACCGCGAACAAGAGCACGATACCGGTAGTCTGAATGGTTTCCTTGCGTGTAGGCCATACCACGCGCTTGGCTTCTTCGACCGATTCCTTGCTGAATGTGAAGAAAACCTTACCCGGCTCAGTTGTCCACAGCACACCCGCCGCCGCCACAAATCCGAATAATATGGATGCGAGTCGTAGCACAGCAGCGCTATCACCCAAAACATAGTAGCCCACAATACCTGCCACAACCAGCAGGAATGCCATACTTAATTTAATTTTTTCTGCCATGCTTTGTTTGTCCATTGAGACTAAATAATTTTCTGGCAGGCCAGGAGGGTTTCGAACCCCCAACCCTCGGTTTTGGAGACCGATACTCTACCAATTGAGCTACTGGCCTAATATATACAGGATACTGGATACGGGATCAAGGACACAAAACCGCCCCAGAATCCTGCATCCTGCATCCCGAATCCTGCTACTCAA
>JANONO010000026.1:0-4356 GCA_031420875.1 Gallionellaceae bacterium
TCGTTTCAAGCTTGGCCGCCGCCACATGCGCCGACCAGAATTCCGTTCCCATCTTCATCGCCACTCCCATCCATATTGAAGGTGGCAAGCATGCGGAAATTGGAATCAGGTGACAAGTCTGCGGTTTATGGAGCGCTTACGAAGGCACTGCTTAGAAAGGCCGCGCACCGAACCGTCGATGCACTCTGGGATGAAATCGGAAAACTCCTCGATACCTTCTCGCCAGAAGAATGTTCCAACTACTTCATGTCGTCCGGTTATCGTGTATGATTAAATAGAAAATGCTCTAGTCAGGCAGTGCGTGAAAAGCAATGGAAATGTAAGCGACCACTGCGTCTATATCATCTGAATTAAAAACAGACTTCCATGCAGGCATTGAGGTATTGGGCAGCCCATCACGGATAGTGGCAGCCAAGCGTGAGCGTGTCATTCCAGCCATGAACTCAGGATCGCGCAGGTTGCGCGGATGTGATTCAAGAAAGCTGCCGATCCAGTTTTTTCCAGTGCCATCAGCACCGTGGCAGAACGCGCAGTTGTCTTGAAAAAGTTTCTGGCCACGTAACTCAAGCGCAGTCATGTTCTGGGCGATCTGATGTGGCATATCATGAATTCGATAGGGGCTGGCGCTGGCCATAGCGTCTATGTCGGGAGGGGTGGTATGGGAGTAATTGTTGCGTGGATAGGAAAGGGGACGCGTCTCCCAAATAATGGTCTCGACTTGACTCTCGCCACGATCATGGCAGATCACGCAACTGGACATAAATAAATGCTTGCCGCGCGTCTGGTCTGCCGTAAGCGATTCCCAAGGCTGGTTAGCGGGAATCTCACCGGTAGCAAATGGGAACGCACTTTGATAGCGCTCATGGTTTGTCCAGCCATTTTCTGCTGTATGGTAGCGTGTGTTGCTTGCTTTGCGGCGTACAAATTCATCTACTACAAATTCGGCCACTTGCTCTATTTCAATATCTGAGATAACTCCGCGAAATGATTTCATCGCTGTGCCAGGCTTGCCCTTGCGCAGTACGCTGACGACATGTTTTGGGGTGAATAGGCTGGCATCAGCGCGGGTAAAATCAACTGGAGGAGGGGAGAGAAAGCTTGCAGCTACAGTTTGAGCATTGCCAGAATAGCCATGGCAGAAATAGCAGCGGAAATTATAGATTTTCCTTCCCGCTTCAATATGTTCAGAAACCAGTGAGGCGGGGTTTTTTTCAGCGGCAGACGCCAATGAGCAGCCCGGCCCGCTTGCGTACGCCACAAAAGAGTAAGCGATAAATATCGCTGGCAGTGACCGCATTAGTTGCTGTTGTTAACCTTGGCTTTATTCTGGATGAAATTGGTAAACACATATTCAGCAATATTGGCAATTTCCTGCTCAGATAGCACCTTACCCCAGGCCGGCATTTCAGTGCCGGGACGGCCTAATTTAATCGCTGAAAAAATTGCTGGCCGATTGAGTGTGGTGCGCGAGCGCTCACCTAGGAAGTTGCGTGGTTTGACAGTCATAAAGTAGGCGCGGGGGCCTTGGCCATCACCCAATGTGCCGTGGCAGGTAGCGCAGTTGCCCATAAAAAACTGTTCACCCAAGACGGGGTTGGCGACCAATCTTGTGGGTAGCGGCAAGCTCATATCAATCGAAGTCACAGACGCAGTGTTTGATGCAGTATCTTTGACCATGAGTTCATTGCGGACATAATCCACTACCGCACCAACTTGTCCGGGATTCAATTTTTCTTTGTAGCCTGGCATTAATGTACCCGGCAAGCCATGGGTAATGGCAGTAATCATGCGCTCACGGGTGATTGCATTGCGAGAGTCGCGGGTCGAAAAGTTGCGCGGTGGAACGGTCAAACCTTCCGCCAAGACACCCTGACCTTGTTCGCCATGGCAGGATTTGCAGTAGTGGTTATAAGCCATGCGCCCGGAAGCAGAATATAACTCAATTGTTTCCATCATAAACTTGCCGCGGACGTAATCTACCACCAATTCAATTTGTTGCTGGTTCAGTCGGGTTTTCCAAGAAGTCATTGCGGTGCCGGCTTTGCCATGGGTGACTGCCTCAATCATATAGTCGCGCGTCAACTCTCCTGCCTCGGTGAAGTTGCGGGGTGGTGGAATTAAGCCATTGCTAGCGCGACTGCGCCCATCGCCACGGTCACCATGACATACCGAGCAATTATCTTTGTAAATAAATTCGGCCGAATGTTGAACGGACTTTGTAGTTGGCTCTGCAGCCAGTGCTGATAAATTAGCAATGCATCCGATCAGGGCTAAGCCCGGTACTAGCACGTATGACATTTTCATTGGGGATATCCACTTTGTGTTGGCGCAATATTTAGAATTATACACGGCAAGGCATTAATTGAGGAGAAGCGGGTGCTGAGCGAATTGCGAATTGTACCGAGATGAAAATTTTCGAGCGCTTAACTTCAAATTGAACAATTATTTACCGTCCAGCGCGTTTGTTTCAATGATATTATTTTTTGGATGAATAAATTTACGTTGGTCGAGTATTGGCACGTATGTTGCTGCAAATCGTAAAGGTTGTTCAATTCTTGGTATTAGGTCAAGGATTGTGTAGGGAGCGGTGAATGATAATAATAGCGAAATGGACGCTTGCAATCTTATTGTTGGGGTCACTCGGCACTGTGTTTGCCAGCGAAGGCCGCAATGTCTATAAGCAGACTTGCGCAGTGTGTCATTCGGTAGATGTACCGGATGCACCGCGGTTGGGTAGAATTGCAGACTGGAAAAGTCGCCTGCTTATTGGCCGAAAAGGGTTGCTACGGTCGGTGCTTAATGGACATGGGGCGATGCCACCTAAGGGTGGCGATGCTTCGTTGTCGGATGCGGAAGCAGAGGCTGCACTTGATTATATGTTGTCAATGATATCGAGCCCTAGGTAAATTTTTATTGATTTTATTAAGCCGAGTTAGCGTTGACTGAAGGGCATCTTTAAAAATCCATATTTCGTCGCTCCCGCGAAGGCGAGGGCCTAGTCAAATCTACAAGCTAGATTTCCGTCTTCGCGGGAATGATGAATTTTTAGAGGAGCCCTTAATCCTGAATGGCTATCCTCGCCTAGCAGTTTGATGCGCTACCACACGATAAAAAATTCATATAGAATCGCTCGCTGTCGTAGGGCAATCATCCATCTTTTATTATCGACTTGATTTTACAAGATAAGTGTCGGAGAGTTTGCCTTGTTCGTTCTCTTGGAATATTGTTATACCCCTTGAAGTAATTGATCTAGCCAACTTGCAACCTTCTTTAGCCTATGCTGTCCCATAAGCTTAGTGAAAAATACTGGAGTTCATAAGAATGTCGAAAACCGCTATAACTCAGCCCGTTGTTTTTTATAACCAAAGCATTAAGGCACTAGGTGGTGAGACCAATGCCATGCGTGCATTTTATGGGTGTCTTGTGTGTGTCGTGCTGCTGGGGTTGTCGGCATGCGCCCAAGCACCGAAAAAAGTAATCAAAAGGGTTGCTGCCCCTTTAGTGTTCCCCTCGCCGCCTGATGACGCACGTTTCTTTTATGAGCGAACAATTCGCTCCAGCCGTGATGTAGATACTTCCATTGCCGAGACCTCGCTACAAGAATTGCTAACAGGCACCGGTGCGACGGAGGCCAATATCCCTTTACGCAAACCCTATGCTATTGCTGTGCATCAAGGTCGCTTATTTGTTTCTGAACCGACATCGCGCATCGTTAAGGTATTCGACGTGCCGGGCAAAAAATATTTCACCATAGGTGCGGAAGAGCCCGGTCGCTTGCTTATGCCAACAGGTCTTGATGTGGATGGGGCTGGCAATCTCTATGTTGCTGATATTTCGGTAAAGGCGGTTATGGTCTATAATCGGGATGGGGTTTTTTTGCGCAAGCTTGCGGCAACCAAAATAGGAGAGCCGGATTTATTTAAACGCTTAGCCAGTGTAACTGTAGATAAAAAAGGCGAAAAAATATACGCCTTGGATATAGGTGGAACGAGTGGCGCCACTGAAAATCATCGGGTAAGGATATTTGATGCTAAAACCGGTAAGCATTTGTCTGATATCGGCAAGCGTGGTGCGGGGCCAGGACAATTTAACTTGGCCAGAGATCTGGTATTGGATAAAGACAATAATTTGTTTGTTATGGATGCGGGTAATGCTCGTGTCCAGGTTTTTAATTCTGAAGGTAAATTTTTGCGCGAATTCGGAAATCGAGGCAAGCAGTTGGGTAACTTTTCCCGCCCTAAAGAAATGGCGATGGATCCATTAGGTAATATTTATGTGGTAGATACTACATTCTCGCATTTCCAGATATTCAACCCTAGCGGCGAGCTGCTCATGTCCATTGGTTCTGGTAGCGAC
>JANONO010000027.1:0-2304 GCA_031420875.1 Gallionellaceae bacterium
ATCCCGGCAACCTCGGTTCAATGTTGCGCTCGGCAGCGGCAGCTGGTTGCGATGCAGTGTTTTTATCCCAAGGCTGCGCCGACGCATGGTCACCCAAGGTGTTACGCGCTAGCATGGGTGGACACTTTGCGCTCAGCATCCATGAAAATAGGGATTTGCTGGATGTGGCGGCAGAGTTTCCCGGCAAGATATTGGCTACCTCACTTGCAGCAAAAATAAATTTGTATAGCTGTGATCTGCGCGGCAAGCTGGCCTTTGCCATCGGCAATGAGGGTGCGGGATTATCGGACAGTTTGCTGGCAGTGGCCAATCAGCGCATCACCATTCCTATGCCGGGGCGTGTCGAATCATTGAACGTGGCGGCAGCTACCGCTATTTGTTTATTTGAAGCAGCGAGACAACGTCACGCATCCTGAAGTATTCCATCCACCAGCCGCATCTGTCGCTGCATCTTGCTCGCCAGTTCCAGATCGTGCGTCACCACGACAAAGCTGGTGTTCAATCGTGTGTTGAGTTCCTGCATCAATTCAAATAGCGCTTGGGCGCTGGCGCGATCCAGATTGCCAGTGGGTTCGTCTGCCAATACGCAGGCTGGCTCTGTGACCAGTGCGCGCGCCACGGCCACACGCTGACGTTCGCCACCCGATAGCTCGGCGGGCAGATGCGCCGTGCGCTGAGCCAGCCCAACCAAGCCGAGCAGGTTCGCGGCAATGGGTTTGGCCTCTTCTAGCTGCATGCCTCGGATCAACAGCGGCATCGCAACATTTTCCAGCGCCGTAAATTCCGGCAACAAATGATGAAATTGATAAACAAAACCCAGCGCCCGATTACGCAAGATGCCACGCTGCGCTTCGTTCATGGCGTGGATATTCTGACCGAGTATGACGACATCGCCGCCGCTGGCGCTGTCTAATCCACCCAGCAAATGGAGCAGGGTACTTTTGCCGGAACCGGACGCGCCGATTATGGCGATGCGTTCACCGCGCATGACATCCAAGTTAATGCCGTTTAACACTGGGACGTATAGATCGCCTTGGGTAAAAATCTTGCGTAAATCACGGCACGAAATGACCGCTTCCATTCTCTGACTATTCATAGCGCAACGCCTCCGCCGGTTGAGTCTGGGCAGCATGCCAGCTTGGGTAGATCGTCGCGAGCAAGCTGATAATAAAAGAAACGGCTGCTACGATCAGCACATCGCTACGCTGCAAATCTGAGGGCACATCGCTGATGAAATAAACATCCTTGGCTAAAAATTGCACACCAAACAGATGTTCAATAAAAGACACAATACTGCCAACATTTAGCGCAATAACAACACCGCCGATCACACCCAGCAACATGCCGATCAAGCCGATGATGACACCCTGCACCATGAATATTTTCATAATGCTGGTCGGTGACGCACCCAGCGTACGCAGGATGGCAATATCGGCCTGCTTGTCGGTCACCGCCATCACCAGCGTGGAAACAATGTTAAAGGCGGCCACTACCACGATCAGCAAGAGAAAAATGAACATCATTTTCTTTTCCATTTGCACGGCAATAAAATAATTGGAATTTTGCCGCGTCCAGTCACTGGCATAGGTGTCGTACGGCAGATTTTTCCCCAGTTCAGCCGCGATACGTGGCGCCAGATCAACCTCCTGCACACGCGCGCTGATGCCTGTGACCGCATCACCCATGCGATACAATTTTTGCGCGTCGTTGATGTTAATCAAGGCCAGTGCATTGTCATAAGGTGCCATGCCAATTTCAAAAATACCCACCACGCGAAATTGCTTCAGGCGCGGCATCATGCCAGCCGGAGTAATCTGCCCCTGCGGAGTGAGTAACAAAATCTTCTCGCCCAACTGTGCGCCCAGTGAGCGCGCCAGATCAGAGCCGAGCACGATGCCGAATTCCCCCGAAAGCAGACTCGCTAGATTTCCCGCTTTCATTTTTGTACTTAATTGCGTCAGCTTATCTTCCGCCAGCGGGTCTATACCTTGCACCATCACGCCCTGCACCCGTTCGTTCAACGACAACATGCCTTGCCCACTGACATAAGGCGCGGCGGACAGCACGGCCGGATGGCTGGTAACAATATCCAATGTTGATCGCCACTTGAGCAGCGACCCGCTATCGCTAACCACTTGCAGGTGGGGTGTGATGCCCAGCATTCGTGCGCGAATTTCTTTTTGAAACCCATTCATCACAGACAGCACAATAATCAACGCCGCCACGCCCAATGCGATGCCCAACATGGAAATCAGCGAGATGAAGGAAATGAAATGGTTGCGTCGCTTGGCACGGGTATAACGC
>JANONO010000028.1:0-2031 GCA_031420875.1 Gallionellaceae bacterium
GGCTAATAAAGCGAGCATTATTCAGAAAACGGGTCGAGAATTGGTCGAAAGTGAAGAACACTATCGCAAAATTCTGGATAGCAATACCTCCATTGCCTACTTGATTGATACCGACACCGCTTGCATCGTATATGCCAACGCTGCAGCGGAAGAGTTCTGGGGTTACCCGCTGAAAAAATTGCGCGGCATGAGCATCACCGACATTAATACCGCACCCCGCACCCAACTCTTTAAAGACATGTACCGTGCCCAAGATGGCATTCCACCCCGCCTCGAATGGCGTCACCGCCTCAATAGCGGCGAAATTCGCGAGGTCGAGGTGTATAGACGACCATTGACTTATCAGGGCAGAACCCTGCTCTATTGCATCGTCCATGACATCAGCCAGCAGAAACGGGCCGAGGCAGAGCTGCGGCTGGCGGCCACCGTATTCGATATTATGGATGAAGCGATAGTGGTGACCGATTCTGACCACTGTATTATCAAGGTCAATCGTGCTTTTAGCGCCATTACCGGCTATGCCACAGGCGAAGTGATCGGCAATAATCAGGATTTACTTTCTTCCGGCATACACTCACCAGCATTTCATAAAAAGATGATGGAAACGCTAACCATGACCGGAAGTTGGCAGGGTGAAGTGCGCAATCGCCGCAAAAATGGTGAAGCGTATGTAGAGTGGCTTTCCCTCAAGCAGGTGCATGACGAACACGGCCACCTGACTCACCATGTGGCGGTGTTCTCCGATATTACGGAGCGTAAGGCAACCGAGGAACATATGCGTCATTTGGCACATTATGATTTACTCACTGACCTGCCTAACAGGTCGCTATTCACCGATCGCCTGCGGCAGGCTCTTGCCCAAGCCAAGCGGGATAAAGCACATCTGGCCATGATGTTCATTGAACTGGACCGGTTCAAGCTGATCAATGATACTCACGGCCATGATGTGGGCGACCTGCTGCTCAGGAGAACAGCGGAAAGCCTGCTGGATTGTTTGCGCGAGACAGATACCGCCGCACGAATAGGAGGCGACGAGTTTGTGGTGCTATTGCCGAACATCGAAGATGGGCAGGATGCCCTGGTGATCGCTGAGAAAATATTACATGCCATCAGCCAGCCCTTTGAAGTGGCCGGCAAAAACCTGCCCATCTCGGTAAGCATAGGCGTTGCTGTTTACCCCGAGCACGGCAATGATGAGAAGCGGCTCCTCATCAATGCCGACATCGCTATGTACCATGCCAAGAAAAGCGGGCGCAACACCGTTAAACTCTACCAGCCTGAAATGCTGGCCAGCAGCCAGTCGGCTTGATTGTCGCGGGGAGCGCAACGTGACTTAGCGTTCAGTGCTTATTTCGGCATGGATTCTGAACTACAGGGTGTTCATTGCTGCTATCCCGGCAGGGAACCGCTTTGGCTAGGAAGAGCCTGCGAAGGTGCATTAAATTTTTAATGCACCAAGTCAGGGCGGCAATCCCCCCGCGACTCACTTGAATACCCTATTAGCAGGGTGTTTCGTGAGTATCAGCCGGGTGGCACAAAGGTTGCTAAAGATGGTCACGGGGGATATTTCCCAGACTATTTTTGAGGACAAACCATGACAAGCAGTTTCTGGAGCGCAGGACACAAGCCGACTTTATTTTCGGCTTTCCTTTATTTTGATTTGAGCTTTATGGTGTGGGTAATGCTGGGGCCGATGGCGGTGCAGATCGCTGCCGACCTGCAACTCACCCATGCGCAGAAGGGCATGATGGTCGCCACACCTATCCTGTCCGGTGCGTTGTTGCGCATCGTGATGGGCGTGCTGGTGGATCACCTCAAGCCTAAAATGGCTGGCCTGATCGGCCAGGTCATTGTGCTGGTGGCGCTCGCGTTCGCCTGGTTCAGCGGGGTGCATACTTATCATCAGGTGCTGTTGCTGGGCGTCTTCCTCGGCGTGGCGGGCGCTTCGTTTGCCGTGGCGTTGCCGCTCGCTTCGCGCTGGTATCCGCCCGAGCATCAGGGTACCGCATTGGGCATCGCCGGGGCAGGCAA
>JANONO010000029.1:0-6923 GCA_031420875.1 Gallionellaceae bacterium
GTTTTCAGTCCGCTGGTGATCGCGCCGTCCAGCGTGAAGCCGTTACTCAAGTGCGCGGTCATTCCTGCGCCGCCTTCCCACCATGTCGCCGGGATAATTTTGTTTTCCACCGGATTGCGCTCCACGCCGTAAAAGGTGGGCGGTTCGTGGGTTTCGTTGATGATGCCCACCGGCACCAGGAACAGGCCGGCTTTGGCTGACAGCGTGTCGTTCAGGGTGAAATCCAGATAGGCCTGCTCCAGTTCGAGCTCCCCCGAGTTTGGTTTAGTGGAGGTACTGCCCACCGTAGCAGCCGTAGTATCGGTGTCGGTGTCCTTAACCAGTGCATGCTCGACCTCTAACTCGGAATGGAAGCGCACACGGTCGTTGAATTCATGTCCAATGAATAGCACGAAGCGATGAAAATCCATTTCATCTTTATTGGTGCCGCCGGACTTTTTATTTTTCAGTTTGTTCAAGTGCAGCTCACCATAACCGCCGATTGAAGTATTTCCTGAGCCGCCTACACTATGTCCGGTTGAATTTTCCCCTGATTGAACCTTTAACGCTTCAATTTCCTGTTGCATGATTTCCAGTTTTTCTTCCACAGTCGGCGCTGCGACAACTTGTTGCGAGCCAAATGCACAGGTGATAGCCAACATTATTATCGAATTACGCATCATGATTTCTCCTTTGCTAAATGTTGTTAAGAATAATTCTCACATGAGAATGATGCGAATGATAACCGTTCTCATTTAAATGTCAAGAAAAAAATGGCGGTAATATTTAGAAACCAACATCCCCATTTTGCACATGCGCCTTAGTTGGACGGTGGATAGCTTACCAATGTTTCAAGCCAATACACTGCAAATGTCTTGAAAAGTCTTAAAATAATTCAGGAGAAACCACTAGCCTCAGTCAATTTCAATTTTGCTATATAATCTCGCGCTCGATATGGTTGCAACGTTAATTCGACACAATAATTGTCTATGCTCACTCAAACTAAGATTTCAGTTTTCGCAAGACATTATTACTTAACAGATTTGGGATGTGCATTAAAAATGCATAACGTGGTTGTGCAGGTATATGGAAAAAATGGAGAAAAGTAAATGCTGAGCAGAAGTAAGCAGCGGCGGTGGATATGGGTGTTTCTATGCTGGGGAATGTTAGTGATCACAGCGCAAGCTGAGCCCACTGAGCCAGCACAAACGGAAGCCTCTGAATCGGCTCAAGCCGAGACCAGCACCCCAGCGCCAGATGAAATTACTGAACCGGCGCAGAAATTACCGGTCAACGAAATTAAAGCTGTGCCAACTCCGGAAGAAGATTATCAAGCTGCTATCAAAGCTGTCGAAACACGCGATTCCATTAACGCCGTTAGCCTCTTCAAACGCGCAGCAGATGCAGGCCATAAGCAGGCGCAGGCGCGCTATGCAGATTACCTCAAATTAGGGCAGCTTACTGACGAAGCATTGAGGTTTTACCGAATGTCAATTAAAAGCGACCCGGTTGGGCAGTATGGCCTTGGTACGATGTATGAGGAAGGCGAAGGGGTAAAGCGTGATTTTGGAGTAGCGCGCTTCCTGTTCGAACTGGCTGCGGAGCAGGGTCATCAAGATGCGTCTTTTAGGTTGGCAGAGGCGTACCTCAAAGGTCAAGCGGGCCTTGATTTAACTGACCGACAAAGCCCTCAAGCCTTGGCAGCAATAAGACGAGCCGCAGGTCATGGCCACCTCCGTGCTTTTGATGCGCTAGAAGTTACTTACAGGACAGGTAAATTCGGGATAACTGCGGATGCAAAACAGGCTGATGTGATCCTTGCCATAACGAATAAAATGCGTGGCATAGTTGTCAAAGAAAAGAAAAAATCAGCGCTATTTAAATTCCTAAAAGGCGATCCTGAGGAAAAAAAGAAGAAGAAAAGCAATCAGCAAAACAAACAATAAAGTTGATATTTTTTAAAATCTTTAATATTGAGATTTATAGGGTAATTTTATGAGAGCTATAACAATGACGGGTTCTATCAAAATCGTCACGGCGGCCGTGTTGACCGTCTTTGCATTTTCTGCAAGCGCAGCAGATACTCTGACACCGGGGAGCAAGCTGCGAGCACTGGAAACATTTGAAGTTGGCGAAAATGTGGTGGTACGTGCATTACGAGTGAATGAGTCGAGCAACACCCTTTGGGTCGGCACATCCGTTGGTGTGCACGAAATAGATATTAAAACCAGCACACCGCGCAACACTTTTACTAGGGAGCAGGGGCTGGCAAATGAATATGTATTTGCTGTCAATATTGATAATGATGGTTATACATGGTTTGGTACAAATGCTGGCGGCGCTTCACGTTACAAAGACGGCAAATGGAAAACTTTTTTCCCTATGCATGGTCTCGCCGACTACTGGGTTTATGCTTTCTCCAATGACCAAAAAGGTGGGCTGTGGATAGGTACGTGGGCCGGCGCCAATTACTTCGACCCCAAGACGGAGAAATTCACAACTTATCTCAAGGAGTTGGTGAATGAGTGGGTGTACGGCATTGATGTGGATACTCAAGGGCGCGTGTGGTTTGGCACGGAAGGTGGTGTATCCATGTTTGATGGCAAAAACTGGAAGTCCTGGACGCACAATGACGGTTTGGGCGCAGCCAACATCAATGGCTTGGCAGCAAGTCCGAACACCGGTTTGGGTACACGCTCACGCCATGATCTTGCGGTGCAAATGGGGAGTGAATCGAGCTACAACCCCAGCTATGTGTTCTCCCTGCTTACCGCACCGGATGGAATGGTCTGGGCGGGCACTTGGGGTGGGGGCGCAACTAGATTTGATGGTAAAACTTGGACTAACTTCACCAGCAAGGATGGACTTGCTGGAAATATAGTCTATGCCATTGCCAAGGACTCCAAGGGGGTACTTTGGTTCGGCACCAACAATGGGTTGTCACGCTATGACGGAAAATCATGGCTCAGCTTAAAAGCCGGGGATGGCTTGTTAAGCAAAGATGTCTATGCTTTGGCTACAGCTGACAATGGAGATGTGTGGGCTGGCACTAGACGTGGCGTAGTGAGAGTAGGCTTGGATAAATAATATTTTTCGAGGTGCAGTACAACTATAGCGAGTAGGAAAAAACATGAGAACCTATAAAAAACATTTGGCCATAACGGCAATTTCGATGGCGCTGACTGCCCTGCTCATCATTCCAAGCCAGTCATTACTGGCTGCGGAGGCTACCATTGCCGGGGCTGAAAAGGCAGATAAAGCACGAAAATTTACACACTTCCGCGTCGGCGACAAAAACGTGAAGGTCATCTTTCTTGACGGAAAAATAACTTGGATAGGCACCACCGGCGGGGTTGTACGTTACGACACCAGTAACGATACCTTTAAGCGCTTTGACAATGCCAGCGGCCTGTTATCCAGTGGCGTATTCTACTTAGGAAGACTGAAGGGGCGGCTAACTGCAGGTACATACGGCGGCGGTTTGTCAGTGCTCGATGAAACCAACCTTACTTGGAAGAATTACAATATTCCGGATGGTCTCGGCGACGCATTTATCTACGATGCCATAGAGGTAGAAAATGGCGATATTTGGATCGCCACTTGGTCGGGTGTCAACCGAGTGCGTGGTGGCCATTTAGATGATCCCAGCAAATGGGATTTATTTACGGTTGAAAACACTCAAGGCGGTTTACCCAATGATTGGGTGTATGGTTTGGCCGAAGGAAAGAATGGTGAGTTGTGGCTGGCAACTGAAGGCGGCTTAGCGCGCTTTGCAGATGGCAAATGGGGCAACTGGAATCACGATAGAGGTCTGGGTGCGCCGTATGAAAAAGTTAAAGCAGCCATCGACTTCAAAGAAGATATAGGAACAGCTTCGGATCACCATGCTAAACAGAAAATTGACATGGGTCTGCAAAATGTTGACATAGCTTACAACCCTAATTATGTTATTGCCCTTGAGGTTGACCGTAAAGGCCACGTCTGGGCGGGTACTTGGGGCGGCGGCCTGTCACGCTTTGATGGCGAAAAATGGACAAGCTACACGACGGTCGAAGGATTGCCGGGTAATCATATTTTCATGCTGCACTTGGACACAACGGGACAATTATGGATAGGGACAAATAAAGGATTGGCGCTCTGGAAAAATGGGAAATATGAAGTAATGACGACTGCCGATGGTTTGTTTGATAACGCCGTTTTCTCTATGGCAACAACACCAGATGGGGGTATGTGGCTGGGTAGTCTAGGTGGCTTAGCTCACCTGAGGTAACTCGCGCCAGGTCTTGCTGTAACTTGAAGAGAATTTTCATATACGGCAAATATTGCCATTTTTAACATTTTTTAATTTGTCACTGTATATCATGCCTTCTTTTAAATTTAGCCTTATTATTTTTGCAACTCTAGGAATAAGCACAACAGCTGGATCGAGCCTAGCAACCGAATCAGAAACCAACCTTACGCCCTATCAACATGCAGTACAGGCATCAGAATCGTGCGAATCCTGCCACGAAAAAAACAAAGTAAATATTTTTAAATCCAGCATGGCCAACGACTGCGACAGCTGTCATTCAAGCGATGATGATGAAGCAACGACTATGCGTGTTGCGGATAAGAAATTTTCTGATGTCTATGCTGACAAAATTAAAATAGCGCCACCGTCGGAAGCAACGGCAGGCATGAGCGTACCCATGTACTACCCGGAAACACGCATAGGCAAAGAGCCCAATGCAATGACACCCATAGCGGCTGGTGAATATAAGCGTGGTTCCAATTACCGTTTGCCCGATGAAGGTCCCCAATACATTGTAGATGTCAAAGCATTTCAAATTGACAAATATGAAGTAAGCAATTTGCAATATAAACAATTTATAGATGCGACCAACCGAAAGTCACCTTCTCATTTTCGTAACCGCACCTACCCGGAGGGTAAGGTAGATCATCCTGTGGTGCAGGTCAGTTGGAATGATGCCCATGCATATTGCGAGTGGGCTGGAAAGCGTCTGCCTACCGATATTGAATGGGAAAAGGCGGCGCGTGGCACAGATGGCAGAGATTATCCCTGGGGGGATGAATTTGATGTCACTAAAGTGAATTCACCCGTTCGTTGGAAATCACTCAATATCGAAGGTGACACCATGCCGGTCGGTTCTTTAGAGGCGGGGAAAAGCCCATATGGTTTGTATGATATGTCGGGCAATGTATGGGAATGGACCGACTCATGGTACACACAATATCCTGGCAATACCTGGCCCAGCGAAAATTATGGTGAGCTATATAAGACCCTGAAAGGTGGATCGTGGTGGGATTGCTCTTATTATCAATGCGGCGTTTCAGCGCCAGTATTTAATCGTAGTTATTTTAAACCGAACGTCAAAAACTCCAGTATGGGTTTCAGGTGCGCTAAAGATGAAAATTAAACTTTTATGTAGTGGAATTGCCTGCTTGTTGCTAACTGCTTGCGCTAGCTCAATTAACTCCAGCGGAATTAACACCAGCGAGATCAAACCGGATAGCGACGGCATGGTATTGATTCCGGCAGGCGAATTCACCATGGGTAGCAACAAAAAAGAAGGTAATGTCAGCATGTTCCGAGATGCCAATGCACTTAATCCCTACGGATTTGATGAGCGATTGTATGTTGATGAACGTCCGGCGCATCAACTTACCCTGCCCGCTTTCCGTATAGATCAATACGAAGTCACGAATGCCCAATACCGAAAGTACACAACAGAAACCAAGCATGCAGTGCCGATTACATGGCGTGAAAACGCATATGATGCTACCAAAGAAATTTTACTTACCTTGTCGCTAGACGTATTGCGCCAGCTTGCCGCCAATAATTTCCGTCTTGACATGGATGCAAGCACCATGAATCGGGAAGCACTACTTGTTGAGATGGAAAAAGCAAATGCAGCGCGTGACAATTTCCCAGTTACCATGGTTTCCTGGTCCGACGCTTATGATTATTGTTACTGGGCTGGCAAACGATTACCAACCGAAGCCGAATGGGAAAAAGCTGCGCGTGGCCCACAAGGATTTGAATATCCCTGGGGAAATACATGGGATCCAAAAAAGATTAATACCATGTCTAACGATTCTGACATCCCTTATTCTCCTGTAGGCTCCTTCCCTGGCGACAAATCGGACTATGGTGTTTACGACATGGCATCTAATGTTGCGGAATGGGTCAGGGATTGGTATCAAGCCTATCCCGATGCACTTCCAACAGACGCAAACAGTAACTACGGCAGAGTACAGCGCGTGATACGCGGCGGCATGGCTAGCTCCGGCCATTATGACTCCATGAGCATAGTATTCCGTAACGCCCGGCGCATGCACTATTCTCCCAATTCAACAGGGATAGACTTGGGTTTCAGGTGCGCCAAAAATGTTGAATCCCCAAGTGCTCAATCCCCAAGTGCCCAATCCAAAACGGCTCAATAAAGAAAAATAACATGGTGGGGAAATCGCACAAGGCGTTAAGTTTCGAGAGTGCGCTAGCTGAATTAGAGCGCGTGGTGGCCGATATGGAAGCTGGCAAACTATCGCTGGAAGATTCCTTGGCCGCTTATCAGCGTGGTGCCGAATTGCTACAGCTTTGTCGCGTTCGCCTAGATGACGCACAACAGCAAGTGCGCGTTCTGGAAGAAGGTACGCTGAAAAATTTCTCTTCCCCCAGTATGAGCGATCCAACTAAGCAGAGCGATGTCTGACTTTCAAGTCTGGGCGAGCGCTCACCACAGCCGTTTTGAAGATAGCCTGCGACGCCTGTTACCGTCGCCAGAAATCGCCCCGCAACGCCTGCACCAAGCCATGCGCTATAGCGTGCTGGATGGTGGCAAACGAGTACGCCCGCTGCTGGCTTTTGCCGCAGGTGAACTGGTCGGCGCAGACAGTGCGCGCGTCACCATTGTTGCCGCTGCAGTCGAGTTGATTCACGCTTA
>JANONO010000030.1:0-2959 GCA_031420875.1 Gallionellaceae bacterium
AATTCTCAATCAAATTCGGGCCGATAATAATAATCATAAAAAGCCTTTCACGCCTAATCTACCAAATTTTATTTGGGTGGGGTGGCAATTTTTGGTGCTAATTTATTCGAATAAACAGCGCTTTATATCCTAAAAAATCCCCACCTACAAGTGCCACCCAACACAATGAAAATTTGGAAGATTCGCCGTCAACTGCTTTTTAGGATTATTCTTAGCGCCCATATTTTTCATTCAGAATTTTCCACACCGTCACGCAGACAAAATTAATCCGCCTGCTTACGCAGGAAGGAGGGAATGTCCAGCACATCCACGCCGGATTGTTTCATCGCTTCGACTGCTTCACGATGACGGCCATTACGCATTACAGCAGGCATTTCCAGCGCCCTGTAATCCACAGCGGATACGGGTTCATCATGGGTGCCGGTGCGTAGTCCCCGTGCTTGTTCATAGACCAATTCCGGCTTGGCCTGCTTGCGCTCCACCAACGAACTCAAACCAGTTGCCACAATCGTCACGCGCAATTCATCGCCCATCGCTTCGTCAAATACCGAACCGACGATCACGGTGGCATCTTCGATGGCGAACTGCACGCTGTTGGTCACTTCTTTATATTCACGCAGAGTGAGGCTGCTGCTGGAGCTGATGTTAACCAGCACACCACGCGCACCAGCTAGGTTGACATCTTCCAGCAAGGGGCTGGACATGGCGCTTTCCGCCGCGCGCTTGGCACGATCCTGCCCGGAAGCAGTGGCCGAACCCATCATCGCCATACCATTTTCAGACATCAGTGTACGCACGTCGGCAAAATCCACGTTGACCAGTCCGGGCACGTTAATAACTTCGGCGATGCCTGCCACCGCGCCCTGCAACACACCGTTGGAAGAGCGGAACGCATCCAGCAAGGTGGTATCTTCGCCCAGCACGGTCATCAGTTTTTCGTTGGGCACGATGATGAGCGAATCCACATGCTCGGACAGCGCTTCGATACCCGCCTGCGCCAAGCGCATGCGCTTGCCTTCGTGGGCGAAGGGTTTGGTCACCACAGCCACAGTCAGAATTTCCAATTCCTTGGCAATCTGCGCGACGATAGGCGCAGCACCCGTGCCCGTCCCGCCGCCCATACCGGCAGTGATGAAAACCATATTGGCGCCTCTGAGCAATTCGGCGATGCGTTCGCGGTCTTCCTCGGCTGCAGCGCGCCCAACATCCGGGATTGCGCCCGCACCCAAGCCCTTGGTGATGGTGGAGCCGATCTGCAACTGGGTGCGCGCCTTGTTGCGTTTGAGCGCCTGTGCATCGGTGTTGATGACGATGAACTCCACACCTTGCACCCCCTGATCTATCATGTGGTCCACCGCATTGCCGCCGCAGCCACCGACACCAATTACCTTAATCACCGCGTCTTGCAGTTGTGCATCTACGATTTCGAACATTGCGCTCTCCTTAATAAATTAAAAAACAAAAAACAAAAAAAATTAAATACGTCATACCAGCAGCTTGAGGAAAAAATTAGTTTCTCCATCAGTAGTTATGTAATATGCCGCTAAAAATTACCTTGAAACCATGCCTTCATCCTGCTCAACACATCACTGAATGAACTCGAGTTCATGCGCGCTTCCTGCTGGCGGTGATGCTGCTCTATTCCATACAGCAACAAGCCAACTCCGGTAGAAAAACGCGGTGTCTTGACCACGTCCGACAACCCGCCCACGTAGTGCGGCAATCCTAGTCGCACCGGCATGTGAAAAATCTCCTCGCCCAACTCCACCATGCCTTGCATGGCCGCGCTGCCGCCGGTAATGACAATGCCGGATGACAATAAATCTTCGAAGCCACTGCGGCGCAATTCGGTCTGCACCAGCGAATACAATTCTTCTATGCGTGGCTCAATCACTTCCGCCAGTGTCTGACGCGACAACATGCGCGCGCTGCGTTCGCCGACACCGGGCACTTCGATCAGATCATCGCCCGCCAACTGGCGTAGCGCACAACCGTATTTAATTTTAATGTCCTCCGCGTCCTTGGTCGGGGTACGCATGGCCATCGCAATGTCATTGGTGATCTGATCACCGGCTATGGGGATGACGGCGGTATGGCGGATCGCGCCAGCGGTGAACACCGCCACATCGGTTGTGCCGCCGCCAATGTCAACGAGGCACACGCCCAGATCGCGCTCATCATCCGACAGCACCGCCTTACTCGATGCCAGCGGCTGCAAAATCATTGCGCTGACTTCCAGCCCGCAGCGATGCACACATTTCAAGATGTTCTGCACCGCTGCCACCGCACCACTGACGATGTGCACCTCCACTTCCAAACGCTTGCCGCTCATGCCTAGCGGTTTTTTGATTCCCTCTTGTCCATCAATGCTGAATTCCTGCTCCAGAATGTGTAGCGTCTGCTGATCGCCCGGCAAACTGATTGAGCTGGCAGTTTCCAGCACACGGTCTATGTCGCCCTGATCGACCTCTTTGTCTCTAATTTTTACCATGCCATTGGCATTCGAGCTTTTAATATGGCTGCCCGCAATGCCGGTAAAGACCTCGCGAATTTTGCAGTCAGCCATCAACTCGGCATCGCCCACTGCGCGCTGAACCGCAGCCATGGTCGCGTCAATGTTGACCACCATGCCCTTCTTCATGCCTGAGGATTCGTGCATGCCCACGCCGATTATTTCCAGCGCGCCCTCCGGCTTGATCTCGGCCACGATGGCAATAATTTTGGACGTGCCTATATCCAAACCGACAATCAAATTTTTACTTTCTCTATTCTTGCTCATTGCGATTCTCCGTTATTGGCGCGTGGCCTACACCGGCTGCTTGTACATAACTGCAAATCCATTGCGATAGCGCAAATCCAGATACTGCGCTGCACTCGCGACCCCAGACGGGTAAGCCGCCACGAAGCGCTGCATGCGTTCCTGTGTCTGCTCACGCCCCAATTTCAATAACAAACCGCT
>JANONO010000031.1:0-5920 GCA_031420875.1 Gallionellaceae bacterium
CAGCATGACCGCGCTGCCCATCATCGAAACCGAACAAGGCGAGATCGCATCGTATATTCCCACCAATTTGATTTCGATCACCGACGGCCAGATTTATCTGGATCGTGATTTATTTGCGCGCGGTTTTCTGCCGGCCATTGATGTAACCCGTTCGGTGTCGCGCATCGGCGGCAATGCCCAGCACCCCAACATCAAGAAAGAAGCGGGGCGGATGAAGCTGGACTATTTACAGTTTATCGAATTGGAAGTGTTCACCCGTTTCGGCTCACGGCTGGAAGCCAGCATGGAAGCGCGCATCCGGCGCGGCCAGGCGCTGCGAGAAATACTCAAACAGGATGCGCTCGCGCCGCTATCCATCGAGTTTCAAATGGCGTGGTTGGTGGCTTACAACGAGGGGCTGTTCGACAATATAGAGTTGGGGCAGGTGAAACAGCACTTGGCGTTGCTGCAACGGCAGGTGGAGCGTGCCGGATTGAGCATTGAGGAAGGCCGCGACCAGTGGAAAAGCATGGTGCACGTATGGTTGAGCGAGGCGGTAACTGCGGAGGTTGCTTAAGTGAGCAAACGACGTGAGGTAAAGCAGCGGCTGACCGCGCTGGACGAAATTGACGGCATCATGGTCGCGATGAAAAATCTGGCCTTGCTCGAAACGCGCAAGCTCGGCGCTTTTTTGGCTACCCAGCATCGCGCCGTGGCGAGCATCGAAGCGGCTGCGCAGGATTTTTTGAGTTTTTATCCGCAAGCGCCAGCGCACACCGACGACGTGCAGCAACTGCTGCTGGTGATCGGCTCCGAGCGCGGTTTCTGCGGTGATTTCAACGAGGCGTTGTTGCAGCCGATAAGCGCCGCCGCACGGCAAGAAGAGACGCTGCTGGTCGCGGTGGGGCGCAGATTGGAAGCCAAGCTGCAAGGCGATAAACGCATCGTCGCATTCGTCGAAGGACCCAGCGTGGGCGAGGAAGTGCAGGCGACACTGGTGCGGCTGGTCAAGGTGTTGGGTGAGTTACAGCAGCAGCGCCCGGAAGAAGTGTGGCGCATCAGCGCGCTGTACCACGACGACGAAAGCGGCGAGCCGCGAACGCGCCAACTGCTGCCTCTCGCAGCACCGACCGGGAAACCGGTTTATTCCCATGCGCCTTTACTCAATCTGGAGCCGACGCAGTTCTTGTCGCAGCTTACCGACCAGTATTTATATGCCGCGCTGCACGAAGTGTTTTACGCTTCGCTGATGGCGGAAAACCGCAAGCGGCTGGAGCACATGGACAGCGCCATCCGCCGCCTGGAAAAGGACGAAGCAAAATTACGGCTGCGCTACAACGCGCTGCGCCAGGAAGAAATCATCGAGGAAATCGAGATCATCATGCTGAGCGCGGAAGCGCTGTCAAGTTGATTTACAGCCCATTCTATGTAACGAAGTCATTCGTAACGCATTGCACACCGCAATTGAAATAGTACGCGTGGCGCGTCCTTTCGTCATTGATGCGTGGGTATTGTTGCCCGATCATTTGCATTGCGTGTGGACATTGCCTGACGGCGATGCCGATTTTCCACCCGTTGGATGAAAATCAAGCGAGCAGTCTCTGCGGCCTGTAAAGAAAAATGTCGCCGTGCCGACTGGATGACTGCATCAAAACTTAAACACCGTGAATCAACCATCTGGCAACGGCGTTTCTGGGAACATCAAACCTATCCTGAGCACGGGTCGAAGGGTTTGCAATGAGGATGATTTTCCCGCCATGTTGATTACATCCATTACAACCCGGTTAAACACGGGCATGTCCAACACGCAGTTGATTGGCCTAATTCAACATTTCACCGCTATGTGCGTAATGAGGTATATGCACATGACTGGGCAGGTACGATGGATAGCATGGCGCTGGGGTATGATTGATGCTGCCCGCGTGGGCACAAAAACGTGCCCACCCTACTTTAAACTTTGCATTGGGTTATAGAGCTTCCATGATAATGAAACAGCAACTCGGCAATAGGCCGTTATTTCCTGGGGGTTCAAAATCGCGCGTAACCCGTGCTGGAACAAATGTTCGCGCGGGCGCACCCAGTACAGATGACCTGCTAGTAATTGATACTTGGCGCGCAGCACATCGTGCCGTCCTCAACACGTTCCAAGCAATTCTCAGGAAACGAACACGTGGTACAAAGATTACCGTCGCACAGCGACACAAGCGAAAACGGACTATTTTCGATAAGCTGCACCGCTTCCCGTCAATGCAGCTAGCACGTATGGATGATATCGCAGGATGCCGGATGATTTTCCAGAATATAAAAGAACTCAACTCATTCCGCGAAAGATTTCATGCGGCACGATTTAATCATAAGCGCCGCAATGAAGCAGATAAATACGACTATATCAAAGCCCCAAAATCCACGGGCTACCGTGGAATCCACGACGTGTATGAGTATGATGTCAACTCGGATGTTGGGCATGCGTTTGCAGGACTTTTTGTCGAACTCCAGTATCGCACTGTTGTCCAGCATGCGTGGGCTACTGCCGTAGAGGTCATTGGTTTTATCACCGAAAGCCAGCCGAAGTTCCAAGAGGGAGACAAGCGTTACGAAAATGTCATGGTTTTGGCTAGTGAAATTCTAGCTCGGGTCTTCGAAAAAACAACGGGGCCTTTGCCCGACATTGAAAGCATCGAACTCGTAAATGAGTTCTTGCGACTCGACCATGACTTAGGCCTTATGAATTTATTACGTAGTCTAAATGCAGCAGATACCGCAGTCACTGCGAATCGAAACTCCAT
Organism: Gallionellaceae bacterium; assembly: GCA_031420875.1. Lineage (GTDB taxonomy): Bacteria > Pseudomonadota > Gammaproteobacteria > Burkholderiales > Gallionellaceae > Nitrotoga. The sequence continues at coordinate 2,766 of JANONO010000031.1, forward strand.
CTTGATCTTTTCTGAAACGAGCAAGTTGGAGGTCAGAACCTTTCGAGATGCCACTGATGCTTTGCGAGCTCTTTTTGATATTGAAAAAACTTACCCTGGATACGATGTAGTGCTGGTGCGCGCTGACTCCAGTGAGGAGGTACGAATTGCATTCAAAAATTATTTTTCTGACGCTCGTGATTTCATTAAATTGGTTGAAGATGGTTGCCAGACTCTATCGGGAAAGAAAGTTATCCGCTCACATAGGCTGCGAAAAACACATGGGCGAAACTGATTCGTGTATCAAGTCGTGTAGTGTGGGCACGCGGATTTGACATTTATAAACTTACAGCCACTCATTTAGCAACCCATCTCATGGGATCCATCGGCTCTCCCTTATAGCGCAACTCAAAATACAAACCGACATCTTCATTTCCCCCGGTATTGCCGACGGCAGCCACGGTGTCGCCGCCCTTGATGCTGTCGCCTACCTGCTTGTATAGCGTTTCGTTGTTGCCGTATAAGCTCAGGTAGTTTTGCCCATGATCTATGATTAATAAATTGCCGAAGCCGCGCAGCCAGTCGGCGAAAACTACGCGCCCGGCGGCAACTGCCTTGACTGCCTGACCGCTGGCCGCTTGGATCAGCAGTCCTCGCCAAAGGATGGTGCTATCGGGGCGCGCACTGCCAAATTTGTTGCCGATCTTTCCTTTTACCGGTAACGCCAGCTTTCCTTTAAGTTGATTAAACGGCTTGCCATCAAAACGATCATCCGGCAATTTGTTGTTGCTCCATCCGCCGCCCTCTTTTGCTTGCGACAATATTTGAGCCAGCTTGCTGACCAACTGCGACAAGTGATTTTCATCCCGTTGCAGACGACCGATTTTAAGACGCTGCTGTTTGAGTTGCCGGGCAAATTGAGCAAGCACCTTTTGACGCGCACTTTGGTCTTTTTCCAAGTCGCGTTTTTGCGTTTTTTCTGCGGCTTGCAGTCTCGCGATTTCCATATTTTTTTGCCGCGTTTGTTCGGCTATGGTGTTGACCTGTGCCAGATTTCCGCGCAAGGCTTTGATCTGCGCCGCACGGCTGTGGGCAATATATTCAAAATAGCGCAGGTCACGCGCGACTTGTTCGGGGTTGTGATTGTTGAGCAAGAGCTTAAGATATTCCTGCTTGCCCGCCAGATATTGCTGATATAACAATTTGCTTAGCAGCACTTGCTGGCCTTGCATGCCCGCCTTCAACTTTTGCATTTGCTGTTGCAATTGTTGCAGGTTTTTATTTTCCTCCCGCTGCTGTTGCGTCAGCTCGGCCAGTGCGCGATTGCTGGTGCTAATGGAGCGCTCTGATTCGCGCAAGGCATCGGCGGCTTCGGATTTAGACACGCTGGTTTTTTCCAGGCTTTGTTGCAGTGCGCTGATGCGCTGGCGCAGCTTGTCCAGTTTTTCTTGTTGCGACGCTTGCACACTGCTGCTTGCTATTATGCAGAGACACAGCAGTACGAGGCGGGTGAAAACGGTCACTGGATAGTGATGAGTGACTTGCCTGTCATTTCCGGTGGTTGCGGCAAGCCCATCATGGTGAGCAAGGTGGGTACGACATTCTGCAATGCACCGCCGTCGGCCATCTGCGCCTTACGTCCGACATACAGAAACGGCACCGGGTTAAGTGTGTGTGCGGTGTGCGCCTGTTGCGTGGTGCGATCCAGCATCTGCTCGGCATTGCCGTGGTCGGCGGTAATCAACACCTCGCCGCCGCATTCCAGCATGGTATTCACCACACGACCTACGCACACATCCAGCGCCTCGATGGCTTTGACCGCCGCTTCCATGTTGCCGCTGTGCCCAACCATATCGCCGTTGGCAAAATTGCAAATAATAGACTGATATTTTTTGCTGCGTATCGCCGCCTCCAATTTGTCGGTCACCTCGAACGCGCTCATTTCCGGCTGGAGATCGTAGGTCGCCACATTAGGCGAAGGCACTAGAATACGATCTTCACCGGGGTAAGGCTGCTCCTTGCCGCCATTCAGAAAATAAGTGACGTGGGCATATTTTTCTGTTTCCGCGATGCGTAATTGCTTCAACCCCAAACCGGAAAGGTATTCGCCAAAACAATTTTGGATGGTGGTCGGCGCATATGCTGTTGGCACATGAAAGTCTTCGCCGTAACTGGTGAGCGAAACAAAACTGGCCAGCTTGGGGAAGTATGTACGCGCGAAGCTGCCGAAATGGTCATCGGTCAAGGCGCGGGTTATTTGCCGCGCGCGGTCGGCGCGAAAGTTCATGAACACCGCCACATCGCCATCCTGTATGGCATGCTGTTCCCCTATGACCGTGGCTTTAACGAACTCGTCATTTTCACCACGCACGTAGGCTTGCTGCAATCCCGCTACGGCATCGGGCGCGCTGTATTCAGCTTTGCCTTGCGTCAGCAAATCATAAGCCTGCTGCACCCGCTCCCAACGGTTGTCTCTGTCCATAGCAAAGTAGCGGCCTATGATAGTGGCGATGCGCCCAACACCCAGTGCCGCGCATTTATCCTGCAAGCGTTGCAACGAATGCTGCGCGCTGCGCGGTGGCGTATCGCGGCCATCGAGGAAGGGATGGATGAATATTTTTTTCAGCCCAGCGCGGGCGGCCAGTTCCAGCATGGCGTGGATATGGTCTTCGTGGCTATGTACGCCGCCGGGCGACAGCAAGCCTAAGATATGCAGGGCGGTGTCATGTTGCTTGGCCAGAGCAACGGCCTGAGTGAAGGCCGGATTGGTGTAAAAGCTGCCGTCCTTGATGCCCACATCCACCTTGGTCAACTCCTGATAGATCACCCGACCTGCGCCGATGTTGAGATGGCCGACCTCAGAGTTGCCCATCTGATCGTGCGGCAGGCCAACCGATAATTCCGAAGCCTGAATGAGGGTATGCGGGTAATCGCGCCACAGCCTGTCCCAATTGGGTTTGTGGGCGTGAGCGATGGCGTTGAAATCGGGGTCTTCGCGATAGCCAAAACCATCGAGGATAAGCAACAGAGCGGGGGTGACTTTCATGCCGGATTTTATAAGAGTGTTAGAATATAAGTGGGTGCTGATTTAGCTTGAGTATTTTAACTTATTTTGTGGCATCACACGATGCCGAACTACAAAGACCGATGAGCAAATGATGGCAAAAAAATTGATA
>JANONO010000032.1:0-11467 GCA_031420875.1 Gallionellaceae bacterium
AATTTCCACGCCCAAGGCGCGAATACGCGCTGCAAAATTTTCCATTTGCTCTGCTGACAATGCCGTCAGTCGCGGGGCTTCCGCTTGTAGCGAGGGGCGCGCCAGGGTGTAGAGCAACACGCCTTTTGGTTTAATGCCATCCTGCAATAACCCGGCCAGAAAATCCAGATAGTCATCTTGGTCTTGCTTGCTCGGCGCATCTCCATCCAGCGCGAACCAGCAGGTTTGCAGCCAGGTCGGGCACAAGCGGATAGCAGTGGTGAGGTTCTCGCGCACTTTGCTGATGCTGGTGCGCGTGTCGTTGATGCGCTGCATTCCTTCTTTGCTGGCGCGATCAATTTTGAACCACACTTCACCATTGAGTTGCGCCATCAGACGCAATCCTTGTTGCACATTTTCGCGAAAGATCAGACTGCCGTTAGTAATCAACACCTGCTTGATGTCGGCGGGCAGCGCCAATTCTTGCTGGAGCTTGGCGATGAGCGCAATGACTTGCGCGAATTCTTCGGCGCTGGTGGGCTCTCCGTTACCAGACAAGGCGATGTCGTTGATGCGGCGCACTTCTTGCGGAACATGGCGCTGCATAAAATCACCGTGCAGTAATTCATGCAGAAATTCGCGCAGCTCTTGCTCCAGCAATATCAAGTCAATTTTGGGTGCCGTGCCGCGTTGCAGATCCGGCACTTGGCAATAAATGCAGCGCCAGTTGCAGGCGTTGTTGGGATTGAGATTGATGCCGACCGAGACCCCGCCCGCACGACGCGACACCACCGGATAAACATAGCGCAAGCCAACAACATCGCGGCTGTGATCGGTGCTATTAAGCGTGCGCTCGTTCACAGTGGCAGGTATTTCGCCGGGTCAACTGGCTGGCCAAATTTGCGGATTTCAAAATGCAGCTTAACCTGATCGGCATCTGTATTTCCCATCGCGGCGATGTGCTGACCCTTGCTAACACTTTGCCCTTCTTTCACCAGTATTTGATCGTTGTGGGCATAGGCGCTGAGGTAAGTCTTGTTGTGTTTAATGATGAGCAGCTTGCCATAGCCGCGCAGACCGCTGCCGCTATACACCACTTTTCCCGCAGCGCTGGCAAGCACATTCTGGCCAAGCTTACCGGCAATATCAATGCCCTTGCGATTGGCATTTTCGGAAAATTCGCCCACTATTTTTCCGGTCGTCGGCATACCCCACGCCAACTCGCCATCACTCTCATTGGCGGTGCTGTTTGTTTTGTCCTCAGCCTTAACCACTACTGCTGGCGCGGATTGGGATATTTCCGCCTGCATCTTTTTAATCTGCGCGATGGCTTGCACGGAATAATTTAACTTGACTGCCTTAGGCCATTCCTTGATCTCGCCTGTCTGCGCCTTAATTTCTGGAACAGCTTTTGGTTCGGGCGCGCGTTTGATTTCTGGCGACGACTTTGTAGTGGTCGCAGCATCACTTGGAAACAGCCGTATTTCCTGCCCAATATGAATGACATCGGGATTTTGGATGTTGTTGAGTTCGGCCACTTCGCGGTAATCAAGGCCGTAGTTAAAGGCCAGGCTATATAGCGTGTCGCCCTTGGCGATCACGTAAACTTGTGGGCGGTTATCCTGATCACGTTGCGCGCTGGGTGTAGCGGGTTTTTTGGCTGCACCTCGTTCAACTAAGGGCGCTTGGCGCCCACTCGAAGAACAGCTTGCCAGCACCGCGCCAGCAAGCAGGATGCTAATCGTATGCAGCAGATATTTGTTCATGCTTTTCCCAGCAACAACGGCACAAACCTGACCGCTTCCAGACGGCTTTCGCGGTAGCCCTCCGCATCACGCTCAATCAAATATAAAAATTGTTCTTGCGTGCCCAACGGCAGAACCATTCTGCCGCCCACGGCCAACTGCTCCAGCAAGGCCTGCGGTACATGGGTGGCCGCTGCTGCCATGATGATGCCGTCGAACGGCGCGGCTTCAGGAATGCCTATATTGCCATCAGCATATTGTGTGGTGACATTACGCACTTCCAACTCATTCAGAAGGTCGGTCGCGCGCTCATACAGGGGGTGGATACGCTCTACTGAAATCACTTTTTTTGCCACTTGCCCCAGTATTGCCGCCTGGTAGCCGCATCCACTGCCGATTTCCAGCACGCGGTCTAGCATCTTGCCATTGCGTAGAATTTCTATCATGCGCGCCACGATGTAAGGTTGCGAGATGGTCTGGCCGTAACCTATCGGCAGCGACACATCATCATATGCGCGGCTGGCCAGTGCTTCATCCACAAAGATGTGGCGTGGCACTGCATTCATTGCAGCCAGCACCACTTCATCCAGAATACCTTGCTCACGCAGACGTTCGATCAAGCGTGCGCGTGTGCGCTGTGAGGTCATGCCTATGCCGCTATGGCGAACAATCATGTGCCTCCTCCGTTCAACCATCCGCGCACCGCGTCAAGCTGGCTGTATTGTGTCAAATCCATTTGCAACGGCGTAATCGAGACCTGCTGATGTGCCACCGCATAAAAATCTGTGCCCTCGCCCGCATCTTGTTCCTTACCCGCCGCACCGACCCAGTAAATAGGCTCGCCATGTGGATTAGTGCTTTTCACCACCGGTTCGGCCTTATGACGCCGACCGAGACGGGTCACTTGTGTGCCTTGCAATTGTTCGTAGGGAATGTCCGGCACATTCACGTTGAGTAACCAGGGATGAGTATGGGTGCGTTTTTCAAATTGCCGCACCAGATCGGCCACCACCCGTGCCGCCGTGGTGTAATGCGCCAGCCCTTTGCCCGCCAGTGACACGGCAATCGCTGGAATGCCCAGCAAAAATCCTTCGGTCGCCGCTGCCACTGTGCCAGAATAAATCGTATCGTCACCCATGTTGGCACCCGCGTTAATGCCGGAGATAACCATGTCAGGCTGCGTATCCAACATGCCGGTAACAGCCAGATGCACGCAGTCGGTCGGTGTGCCGTTCACGTAATAAAAACCGCTGGCAGAACGGCGCAGATTTAATGGGCGATCGAGAGTCAGGGAATTGCTGGCACCGCTGCGATCCCGCTCCGGCGCGACCACTACCACATCGGCAATACTAGAAAGTGTTTCGGCAAGACAGGCTAGGCCGGGTGCAAAATAACCATCGTCGTTGCTAAGCAAAATACGCATCAGGCCAGATCTGAATATAGTTGTGGAAATCGGAGGGGGCGATTTTATAACACTACGGGCTTGTCTGTTAATTCATTTACGGCTGATTTATTTACGGGTAACGAAGATTTATTTTTTAACTCTGGCTCTGGCTGGGGGAAGTGTTGCTGCAAAAGATTTCCTACGGTATTGATGCCATGAATAACACCGGCTTCAAATTTGCCTAGCCGAAATGCTGCTTCCATGTCATTACAGATGGCCTGCCACACCGCGCTACCAAGCTTGGCATGGATGCCTCGGTCGGCGATTATTTCTACGTCATGGTCGGCCAGCAACAGGTAAATCAGCACACCGTTGTTGTGCTCAGTGTCCCACACCCGCAATTGCGAAAACACTTCAACGCCGCGCTCAGCCGCACTCTGCTTGCGACGCAAAGCGGGCAAGTCGAGCGCTGCTTCCACAGCGAAACGAATTTGCCCGCCATGTTTGGATTCACTTTCGCGTATCGCCTGCTCGATGGCGTTCATCGAGCGCGCAGGGAACGCGGCTTTGACCGCCATACTGCCGGTCATTAGATGTTTCAAGAAACGCTGCATATTCATTACCATCGCCCCGAAGCGCCGCCGCCGCCGAATCCGCCACCACCGCCACCGAAACCCCCGCTGCCACCAAAGCCACCGCCGCCGAACCCACCGCCACCAAAGCCCCCACCACTGTGTCTTCCGCCGTCCATCAGGCCACGGCTTCCGCTCAGCAAAGTAAATATGAAGGCGATCCCGCCGACTATCGCTGCTATTAGTAGTGGTCCAGCAATAAACCAGGCGAGTATGGCGGCGATGCCTCCGATTATCGCTGCAGCAGGCAGCCGACCGAACACAGAGCGCAATATGCCGCCGACCACGACTACCAGCATAAATCCGATCAACAACAACGATTCGTAATTTTGATTATTTCCAGATGTCGCACTGCGTTGGCGCGGAGGCGGCAGAGGCTCACCTTCAATCACCGAAATCATTTGCTCGATGCCTGCCGCAATCCCGCCATAAAAATCGCCGCGCTTGAAAAGCGGCGTAATGGTCTCGGCAATAATGCGCTTGGCCACAGCATCCGGCAGCACACCTTCCAGGCCATATCCCACTTCGATGCGTAGCGTTCGATCCTCTTTAGCAACCAGCAACAGCGCGCCATCGTCGATACCTTTGCGCCCCAGCTTCCACGCATCTGCCACGCGGATGCCGTATTGCTCTATGGTTTCCGGTGCGGTCGTGGGCAGCAGCAGTACGGAAATTTGCGACCCTTTTTGTGTTTCAAATTGAGCGAGGCCGGATTCGAGTTGTTGTTTTTGAGCAGGCTCAAGCGTGCCTGTTAAGTCGGTGACACGCGCGCTCAATGGTGGCACAGCTACCTCGGCCTGAGCCCAAGCGCCACCATACAAAATCGCAAGTAGCAGGACTCGCGCGCCGACTCTAATCATTTTATTTGGCCGGTGCGGGGTTGGCGGGTGAGCCGAAATCTACTGTCGGCGGCTTGGCAATTTCTTTTTCATTTTCCACTGCGAATGACGGTTTCACCTTGTAGCTAAATATCATCGCAGTTAGATTGCTGGGGAAGGAGCGCACCACAATGTTGTAATCCTTCACGGATTTGATGTAACGATTGCGCGCCACGGTAATACGGTTTTCCGTGCCTTCAAGCTGCGCCTGCAAGTCGCGGAAGTTAGCATCGGATTTTAATTGCGGATAATTTTCGCTGACCATTAACAAGCGGCTCAAAGCTGAACTCATCGCACCTTGAGCCGCCTGAAATTTGGCAAAAGCCTGCTCGTCATTGATTAGCTCCGGCGTGGCCTGAATGCTGCCCACCCGGGCGCGGGCGTTGGTCACGCCCAACAATACCGCTTGTTCCTGCGCCGCGAATCCTTTTACGGTATTAACCAAATTGGGCACCAGATCGGCGCGACGTTGATACTGGTTTAAAACTTCGGCCCAGTCCGCCTTGATCTCCTCGTCGGTGGATTGCAAAGTGTTATAGCCGCAACCGCTAAATGCCAAGGTAAAAATAAATACAGGAAATAATAGTCCAATACGCATCATGCGCTCCTCATCAAAAATGATCGTTTACAACATAGTTTAAGATTGGTCAACATTAGAATAAAACAAGTAGGAGAAATACAAGTTGGTGGGCTGAACTGCCGCCAATATACTCAATAGGAATCTGGTCGGGGCGAGAGGATTCGAACCTCCGACCACTTCACCCCCAGCGAAGTGCGCTACCAGGCTGCGCTACGCCCCGATTTTGAAATTATAACAGAGCAAAAATCTGCCCGGAGTAGATTGTAGTGTATGGAGGCGGGGGTCGGAATCGAACCGGCGTACACGGCTTTGCAGGCCGCTGCATGACCACTCTGCCACCCCGCCACGTTACAACGCTGAGCACAAAAAAAGGAAAGCAAACGCTTTCCAGTGAAAGTGGAGCGGGAAATGAGACTCGAACTCACGACCTATACCTTGGCAAGGTATCGCTCTACCAACTGAGCTATTCCCGCAAAAAACGAAGTTCGCATTATAGGGATATTGATTGCTGTGTCAAGAAAATTGGCGACAGAAAATTAGCTGAGAAAATTTTGCTGTGATCTAGGGTGGTTTGTCTCTATGTTGTCGCCAATGTTGTGACCTTCTCTGTATAATGTCGGCGTTGTGCATTGAGCTTTTTAGTTCTTGCATTCGCTTCTTGCTTCATCTCGCCCGGGTGGTGAAATTGGTAGACACAAGGGACTTAAAATCCCTCGGGGAGAAATCTCTGTACCGGTTCGATTCCGGTTCCGGGCACCATATATATAGTTATTCATGGCTGATTTTGTTCTCATTGCAGGCTGCTGGGGCACGATTTACCAGCGCGCATAGCCAAGAAATTGCTAATCTTCAGCTGCATTATTAACCACTGGCTGACGGGTTTTATGTTGTCAATCTGAGCTTTCAAATAATACAATAGCAAGATTAATTCGAGGAGAGATGCTGTGTTCCAAGCAAAAAATTATGTTCATGCTGGCCTCGCGCTAATCATTTTTTTGATTGCATTGCCCGCTTGTGCCGCCAGTGCGAATCCTGATGCTTCCAAAGTTGAGATTGCCACCAATAGCACTAAAGAGGTTAAATCACCCAGCAGTGCGGGTGATCCGATTACGGGAAAAGTGAAATCAGAATTTTGCCAAGGTTGTCACGGCGAAGATGGCAATAGCCCGGATAGCATGACTCCCAAGCTGGCCGGACAAAATGCTAGCTATATCGTCAAACAACTGCGAAATTATCAAATCGGCGTACGCTCACACGCCATTATGAGTGCTGTTGCAGCTGCCGTAAGTGACGAAGATATAGAGGACATTTCCGCCTATTTCGCCAGCCAGCCAAAAATGCAAGGTAATGGAATCGTCAACAAGATGGGACAAGATTTATATCATCGCGGTGATATGTCCAGAATGATAGTTGCCTGCGTCAATTGTCATGGTGCTATCGGCGAGGGGATAAGCAGCGCTAGTTCAATATTCCCTGTGATTGGTGGCCAGCATAAGGATTATTTGCTGGGGCAACTCGTCAATTTTAAGGCGGGTGATCGCGACAATAGTCCGGGAGGGGTGATGAATATAATGGTTCAAAGAATGACCGCCGCTGAACTAGAAGCGCTGGCAGACTATGTTGCTGGGCTGTAGTTTAGCCGGCATTTAAACAATTACTCGACGTAGGAAAAATGATGACTAAACTTAAATTACTGTTGTCGCCGTGGCTCATGCTACTTGTCTTGGTCCTGCCCCTTGAAAAAGTTTGGGCAGGTGTTGATATTGAAAATGGCCAAGCGATTTATAACGAAGGGAAGGGCGATGCGACTGCGTGCCAAGGTTGTCATGGCGGCACCGGGTTGGGGATGGATGCCATGGGCGCACCGCGCCTTGCTAACATCGGTCAAGCCTATATCGTCAAGCAGTTATCGGACTTTGCCAATGATCTGCGCGTGCCTGCTGGCATGGGTATGGTGATGAATGGTATAGCCAAAGCTTTGACCGTTCAGGATCGCCGTGACGTGGCAGCGTATTTAAGCTCTTTAGAGTACGAGATGGAGTCATCTGATCTGCAAGCGCTGGCCGCTGAAGGTATCAAAGTTGGGCAAGTAGAGTTGGGGAAATTAATTGTTGTTAAAGGCATAAAAGGCAAAGTACCCGCTTGTCAGGATTGCCACGGATTCAATGGCCGCGCTCCGCACATACCGGCAATTAACCAGCAGAAATATGTCTATCTGGTTAGTCAAATGGCGGCATGGAAAGACGGCAGTCGGGCAAACGACCCTATGGTCAACAAAGTCGGAATCATGCGCGGGATTGCGAAAAAATTAACCGAAGATGAAATTGCTAACATTTCCGCTTACCTATCGACTGCCCCCAGAGTGACACCAGAGTGAAATTACGCATGGAGAATAATATGGTTCAGATCAAACACAAAGTCTTGACCTGCGTGGCTTTAGCCATGCTCACCTTGACTACAGCAGCGTGCGCCCAAAAAGAAAATGTGAATCCGCTCACGGGAAAAGTAGAAGGTAGTGCTGATACAGACAGTGCGGCCGCAATAAAAATCCGCAGTGGTCCCGGCGACCCAGTGGCGGGTAAAGATAAATCGATATTATGCCAAGGCTGCCATGGTGAGAAAGGTATTAGCATTGACGGATTAATTCCCAGCCTGGCAGGGCAATATGGCAAGTACATCACCAAGGAGTTGCGTAATTATCAGTCGGGTGAGCGCTCTCACCAGATTATGAACGCAATGGCTGCTACTATCAGCGATGATGACCTCGATGATATATCTGCTTATTTTGCCAGTCAGCCCAAGATGAAAGGCAATGGCGAAGTCAACGAAATTGGGAAAAAACTTTTTTTACGCGGCGATCTCTCGCGAACGATTCTGGCTTGTTACACTTGTCATGGAGTAAACGGAAAGGGCTTAACTCCTAACACCCCAATGTTTCCCATTGTTGGTGGCCAGCAAAAAGAATACCTTCGTTTGCAACTGCTGAATTTCAAGACCGGGGATCGCACGAACAGTCCCAACGGCATTATGATCACCATAGCCAAAAAATTGACTGAGGCAGAGCTGGACGCGCTGGCGATTTATATTTCTGGCCTGTAAGGCGTTATACACGTTCTCTTGAGTGAGGGGAGCGCAGCTTCACTCAAGACCCCCCCGTAATGTTAAGCAAACTCAATCCCGCACAACGCGCTGCCGTAAAATATCTGGATGGCCCACTGTTGGTGCTGGCAGGTGCGGGCAGCGGCAAGACGCGGGTTATCACACACAAGCTGGCCTATCTGGTGGAAGAGTGTGGCTACGCGCCACACAACATTGCCGCCATCACGTTTACCAACAAAGCCGCCAACGAGATGCGCGAGCGTGTAGGCAAGTTGCTGCCGGGGCGCGGATCGAGTGCCCTGACCATCAATACTTTTCATGCGCTGGGCATGCAAATTCTACGCAAAGAAGCGCCTTTACTCGGCTACAAAAAACAGTTCTCAATTTTTGACAGCGCTGATACTGCGAAAATTATCGCCGAGTTATTGGGTTCACCAGACAAACAGGATATTCGTATTGCCCAATCTGTCATCTCCAACTGGAAATCCTCATTCACCTCCCCAGAGCAAGCCTTAAGTTTGGTAGAAAGCGAAGTAGAGCAGCGCACCGCCCTGCTTTACGCACGCTATCAGGAAACCTTGCGCGCTTATCAGGCGATGGATTTCGATGATCTCATACGCTTGCCGGTGGATCTCTTTCGTAATTTTCCAGAAGCCCTGTTGCGCTGGCAGCAACGCTACCGTTATCTGCTGATTGATGAATATCAGGACACCAACGATTGCCAGTATCAGATGACGCATTTGCTGGCCGGCAACTTGGCTGCGTTGACCGCAGTCGGTGACGACGATCAGGCGATTTATGCCTGGCGCGGCGCGAGCACGGCCAATTTGCTGAATCTGCAAAAAGATCACAAGGACTTGCGCGTGATCAAGCTGGAGCAGAATTATCGTTCTTCGCAGCGCATCCTGACATGCGCCAATCATCTAATCAAAAACAACACTAAGTTGTTTGAGAAAAAATTGTGGAGCGAACATGGGCCGGGCGATGTGATCCGTATTTTCGCTGCAAGGGACGATGAGAACGAGGCCGAATCTGTGGTGCTGCGTTTGCTGGCACACAAGTTTGAGCACAACACGCGCTTTGCGGATTACGCCATACTCTATCGCAGCAATCACCTGTCGCGCCCGTTTGAGGAGCAACTGCGCGCACACAACGTGCCTTACACCGTTAGCGGTGGCACTTCTTTTTTTGAACGCGCCGAGATCAAAGACATCACTGCCTACTTACGCTTAATCGCCAACACCGATGATGATCCAGCTTTCATTCGCGCCATCACCACGCCTAAGCGCGGCATCGGCAATCAGACTCTGGAAAAGCTGGCCAGTCATGCCGGTGTGTGCAACATCAGCTTGTTTGAGGCAGCGTTTGAAAGCGTTATGGCTGAGCAATTGCCAGCAAGGCAACACGAAGACCTGATGACATTCTGCAATTTCATTAATCGCATGGAAGCGCGCGCTGGCAAGGAAGAATGCGCGGAGGTGTTGAGTGATTTAATGAGCGCAATAGACTACGAAGCATGGTTGTTCGACAGCCATGAGCCGCGTCAAGCAGAAAGCAAATGGGCAAATGTCACAAATTTCACAGACTGGATCAAGCGCAAATCCGAAGCGGATGGCAAAACATTATTAGCCATGACGCAAACCATAGCCTTGATGAATCTGCTCGAATCGCGCGAAAAAGAAAGCGATGCAGTTAGCCTGTCCACCTTACATGCAGCCAAGGGGCTGGAATTTGGCCATGTATTTCTGGTTGGAGTGGAGGAGGGGATTCTGCCGCATCGCCAGAGCGAGCAGCCGGAGCAAATCGAAGAAGAACGCCGTTTGATGTATGTTGGGATTACCCGTGCTCAGCGCTCACTGAATATCAGTTACTGCACTAAACGCAAGTACGCCAAGGATTGGCAAGCCTGCAAACCCAGCCGATTTTTGCAAGAACTCCCTGAAAATGAGGTTGTTTATTCAGGTGTACAAGCAGCGGGTAGTGCACCGTCTGTCAGCAAAAATGAAGGTGCGGCCAAGCTGGCGCGGCTTAAGGCGATGCTGGGTTAATCACCCCCGCTGTTGTGGTTCCCGGATTTATTTACCCTCGATATACCAATAGGATCTGTTGCGCTTAGTAGATACATCAATTTGCACTTTCCCCCCCCCAATAGCCGCTTCACAGTCTGCTCCGACACAATCCGGGCTACCACCGCAGCCTATGCAGAAAGTTGAGACTTCCATATCGCCATCTCCATCAATATCCACTTCGACCAAACCGGCTACGGCAGAAGGCGGTAAGCCCCCGCCATCGTAGATGACGGAATCACTATTTCCTCCTAGAGGTCTGACTCTGTAGCCTTTAGCAATCCCTAAATTTGCGGAGCATGAGGCGGAGCTTGTTGACGCGGGAGCGTTAGTGCCAAAGTAAGTCCAGCCAGCCACTGTGAGTGGTGCATTCACCACTTTTTCTCCTGCGCAAAGCTTAAAGTAGTAGCCATTCACAGTGCCATCATAAGCAGCTGTGGTAGCACATATTGCATTTCCTGAAACATCTTTGGGGGTAACATCTTTCAACGATGTTTCGGTACGGCTCAGGTCGCTGCCATTGTTGCCGATATTGCTATCTTTCACCATGTAAAAGCGATTGGCATCGGTATAAGATTGGTGCGTGAGCAGCGGATGTTCACGGTCGCCGGAACCGACTAGCACTGCATCGTAATAGGGGGTGGCGACGATATCTGGCCCAAAGAAAAATTTGCGCGGTGTTGTTCCCGCAGCGCATGATCCAGTATTGCAACCCAGCGCAGCCAGATGTGTCAGTAGCCATTTGTCAGGGGTATTGCCTGCCGTGGGTTCGAGATCTACGCGCCAAATATTGCCGCCCATATCCACAGCATACAGCCGATCAATATAACCGTCATTGCCTTTGCGATCTATCAAAGTAATATCGGCTGGCATGCTGTATGTCATTTTGCAGTTGGCTGGCGGAGTACCCGCAGCGCATAAAGTCGTATCACCATTGTTTGTGACTTTCCACACTATATCGCCCGTAAAGGCATCCACAACAAAGATGCCGCGCCCCATTGTAGAAACAGCGGGTGGTCCATCAATATCTTCTGCTGCTGCATCATAACCCGCACCAAAAATCAGAACTGGATTGCTATGGCCTTTTATAAAAGCGACCTTGGG